>CADCOP010000122.1 GCA_902803065.1 uncultured Lachnospiraceae bacterium
ACTCACGAAGAACTGATGCGGCAGAAGGGTTACTATTACCAGCTGTATACCCATCAGTACGCGGAGCTTCTGTGGCAGAGCTGATGGGCGGATGCGGGAGAAACAGGGAAGATACAGAGAGGAGAGAATGCATCATGAGTATGACGATGACGCAGAAGATTCTTGCGGCTCATGCCGGTCTGGAGAGCGTACATGCCGGGGACCTGATCGAGGCGAAGCTGGATCTGGTACTTGGAAATGACGTTACTACGCCGGTCGCCATTGACGCGTTTGACAGCGCCGGTTTTACAAAGGTGTTTGATCCGGAGAAGATCGCGATCGTTCTGGATCATTATACTCCCTGTAAGGATATTCAGTCCGCGCAGCTGTGCAAAAAGGCAAGAGAGTTCGCGAGGCGTTTCGGCATCACCCATTTTTATGATACGGGACAGGCCGGCATCGAGCACGCCCTTCTTCCGGAACAGGGCCTGGCCGCGCCGGGGGAATGCATTATCGGGGCAGACAGCCACACATGTACGTATGGCGCGCTCGGCGCGTTTTCCACAGGCGTCGGGTCTACCGATATGGCAGCCGGCATGGCATCGGGCGAGAACTGGTTCAGGGTCCCGGATGCGATCCGGGTCGTACTGACAGGAAAGCTTCCTCCGTATGTCAGCGGAAAGGATGTGATCCTGCATCTGATCGGCAGGACCGGTGTGGACGGAGCCCTTTACAGATCGCTGGAATTCACGGGCCCGGGCGTAGCTTCTCTTTCGATGGATGACCGTTTTACCATAGCGAATATGGCCATTGAAGCCGGTGCCAAGAACGGCATCTTTCCGGTGGATGATGCCGTGAGGGAATATGTTTCCGCGCGCGCAGGCCGTCCCTGGACAGCGTATGAGGCAGATCCGGATGCAGAGTATGAGAGAGAGATCCGGATCGATCTGGGCAGCCTTGCACCCACCGTTGCCCTTCCGCATCTGCCGGATAATACGCGGACCATCGATGAAGTGCGGGGGATGCGCATAGACCAGGTCGTGATCGGATCGTGCACCAACGGACGGATCACGGATCTGCGGATGGCCGCGAAGATCCTTAAGGGCCGGAAGGTAGCTGACGGCGTCCGGTGCATCGTGATCCCGGCAACGCAGCAGATCAGCCTTCAGTGCCTGAAGGAAGGCCTGGCGGAGATATTCCTGAACGCGGGGTGTGTTTTTTCAACGCCGACCTGCGGGCCCTGCCTCGGCGGCCATATGGGATGCCTTGCCAAAGGAGAGAGAGCCGTTTCAACAACAAACCGGAACTTTGTGGGGCGTATGGGGCACAGGGAGAGTGAGGTCATTCTGGCCTCTCCGGCAGTAGCCGCAGCGAGCGCAGTCACAGGCGTTCTGACCTCACCTTATGATCTGCAGGAAGGAGATCTCTGATATGATAACCGGCAAAGTCTTTAAATACGGCGACAATGTTGATACAGACGTGATCATCCCGGCTCGCTACCTGAATGATCCTTCGCCTGAAGCACTTGCAAGGCACTGCATGGAAGATATCGATGCTTCCTACGCATCCAGCGTGAAGGCTGGAGATATAGTGGTCGGCGGCTGGAATTTCGGCTGCGGTTCCTCCCGGGAGCATGCGCCCATCGCCCTCAAGGCAAGCGGCGCGTCCTGCGTTATTGCAGCAAGCTTTGCAAGAATCTTTTACCGGAATTCGATCAACTCGGGCTTCCCGATTCTGGAATGTCCGGAGGCTGCTTTGGCCATCCGCGGCGGGGATATTGTTTCTGTGGATCCCGGCAGCGGGGTGATCCTGGATGTGACAACGGGCAAACAGTTTCAGGCAGACGGCTTTCCGGATTTCATACAAAGGATCATCCGGCACGGCGGTCTGCTGCCATACCTGAAAAGCCGGCAGGAGGAGTAAAAGATGGACTATAACATAGCCCTGGTCAGGGGAGACGGAATCGGGCCGGAGATCGTGGACAGCGCAGTGCGCATTCTTGAAAAGACCGGCAGAATGTATTCGCATACCTTTCATTTTACTTCATACCTTGCCGGAGGCTGCGCCATTGACGCGGCGGGAGAGCCGCTCCCGAAAGAAACGGCCGAGGGCTGCCTGGCAAGCGACAGTGTTCTTCTCGGAGCTGTCGGAGGGCCGAAGTGGGACACCCTGCCGGGACACAGCCGCCCGGAGAAGGCGCTTCTCGGCCTTCGCTCAGCGCTCGGCCTGTACACGAACCTCAGGCCGGCAAAGCTCTATCCTGCGCTTTCGGGAAAGTGTATGCTGAGAGAGGATATTGTTGAGAAGGGATTTGATCTGCTGATCGTCCGCGAACTTACAGGCGGCATCTACTTCGGGGAACACGGAAGAAGAGACGGAGTGTCCGGCCCG
>CADCOP010000123.1 GCA_902803065.1 uncultured Lachnospiraceae bacterium
CTTCTGAAAATAAGCTGCAGCTGCGCTGCTTTGCTTCTGAAAATAAGCTGCAGCTGCGCTGCTTTGCTTCTGAAAAATAACCTGCAACTGCGCTGCCTCGCTTTTTCTGAAAACCAAGCTGCAGCTGCGCTACCTCGCTTTTTCTGAAAAATCAAGCTGCAGCTGCGCTGCTTTTGCTGCGGATCAGCTGGAATGCGAAGATCGCGGCGACTACGACGATGCCGGCGATGTCGGTCCAGGTGCCCGGGACGAGCAGCAGGAGACCTGCGGCGATGATGATGATGCGGAAGAGCCAGTTGAGGTGCCCTTCCAGGTAGCCTTCCATTCCGGCGCCGAGGGCGATGATGCCAACCAGGGATGTGATTACGACCTGGATGATCTCACCGGCGTTGGTGTCGATCAGCAGCATGGCCGGGTTCAGCGCGAATACGTACGGTACTACGAAGCCGGCGATGGCCAGTTTTGTTGCGGTAAAGGCCGTGGCCATCGGCTTTGACCTGGCTATGGCGGAGCCGGCGTAGGCTGCCAGCGCTACCGGCGGCGTGATGTCAGCGACGATACCGAAGTAGAATACGAAGAAATGCGCTGCCAGGATCGGAATGCCGATCTGCGGTGAAGTCAGGATCGGCGCGCATGTGGATGCCATAATGCAGTAGGTGGCTGTGGTCGGAACGCCCATTCCGAGAACGATGCAGCAGAGCATCGTGAAGAACAAGGCGATGAATTTAGAGCCGCCCGCTATGTTGATGATGGCGGAGATCAGCTGGGAAGCCAGACCCGTCATGGAAATGCATCCCGCAATGATTCCGGCGATGCCGCAGGCAGCCGCGACGGAGATGGAGCTCTTGCCGCCGTTCGCGAGTGCCTCGAAGAATTTCTTCGGAGTCATGCGCGCGTCTTTATTGAACAGGCTGACCACGATGCAGGCAACGATGGAAAGGGCTGCCGCGAAAGCCATGGTATTGCGTCCGCTCGATACAAGGTAGATGAGCAGGAACAGCGGGAGCAGGAGATAGATCTTTTTCACCAGAACGGCGAATTTCGGGAGATCATCCCGGCTGATGCCCTTCAGGCCGATCTTCTTGGCTTCCAGATGTACGCAGACGAAGATGCCTACGAAATACAGGATCGCCGGAAGAATGGCGCGTACGATGATGTTCGAGTACGGAACACTGACGTATTCCGCCATCAGGAAGGCAGCGGCACCCATGATGGGAGGCATGATCTGTCCTCCGGTGGAGGCAGCCGCCTCAACAGCGCCGGCAAATTCAGGCTTGAAGCCGGTGCGCTTCATCATCGGGATGGTAACAGAACCGGTCGTAACCGTGTTTCCTACGGAAGATCCGGAAACCATTCCGCACAGGGCGGAGGAGATAACCGCAACCTTAGCCGGACCGCCGGCAGAAGCTCCGGCAATGGAGTTGGCCATCTGGATGAAGAAATCGGAGATGCCCGTGCACTCCAGGAAAGCGCCGAAGATGATGAACACGACAATGTATTTCGCGCACACCTGGATCGGCGTGGTCAGGATACCGGTCGTTCTGTAGAAAAGACCGACCGTCAGCTGGCGGAGGGCTTTCTGGAAGCCGAGGTTTTTGGTGAAGCAGTAATAATAGAGAGCATAAAGGATGAATGCTCCGGAAACGCAGAGGATCGGAACACCGACCGCGCGGCGGCAAAGCTCGATCAGAGCAAGGACGCCAATGATGCCGAGAGCGATCTCATACTGCTTAACATTCATGGTACCGAGACGGATCGTCAGATCCTGCGCATGGGCAACCACATAGAAGAACGCGCCGGAACCGAGGATCATGATGATCCAGTCATACCATGGCATGTGGTTGACCTTCTGCACGCCCTTTTTGACCGGGTACATCAGATAACCGATGACCAGGATACAGCCGACAAAGGAAGGATAACGGATCAGATCCAGCCAGGTGGCAAACAGGGTGACGTAGATGACAAATACGGAAAAGGCTGCGAGGACCGTGTAAACGATGATCTTCGGAACGCCCTGCCATTCTCTCGTATTTGATTCGCGGTCATATTTTTTCATGACTGCATCTACAGCAGCCTGTGCATCGTTCTCCTTTTCGATTGCGGCAGCTTTTGTCTCATCGAACTTGGACATGTGAAGACCTCCAAAAATAAACTGAAATTAAAGAGCCGCAGGATAAGAAAACAGCATATCCTGCGAAAAATGGGGCTGCGACGGCAGCCCCCATACACGCAGGCAGGCACCTGCGTCAGCAGATGCCTGCAGCGGATAAGTCACAATGAAGGCAGATCATTCAGTATCTACTGTGATGCCTTTCTCTTCGAAGTACTTGGCAGCGCCTGCATGGAACGGAACAGCGATGCCTTCCGTTGCAAACTCAAGGTCAAGCTCTGCGCCTTTTCCGTGAAGCTCTGCGATCGCGTCAGCGTTATCATAGATCGTGGAAACGATGGTGTAAGCTGTTTCTTCATCGAGATTTGCGGAGCAGATCAGGGTAGCTTTTACAGTGATCGTGTTGGTATTCTTGTCAAAGCCTTCATAGGTTCCGGCCGGGATGGTAATGGATGCGTACCACGGGCAGGTCTTAAGCAGGGAAGCCATATGTCCGTCATCGATGGAGATCAGATAAACTTCCTTGGATGTCGCAAGGTCTGTGACCGCTGTGGTCGGCGCGCCGGCGCAGATGAAAGCAGCATCGATCTTTCCATCCTTCAGGCTCTCTGTAGAGTCGCCGAATGACTGATAGATCGGGTTGATGTCATCGAGAGTCATGCCATAGGCGGAAAGAACATCGATCGTGTTGTAGTAGGTACCGGAACCGATATCGCCTACGCAGACATTCTTTCCGGCAAGATCAGAAACAGAAATCAGGTTCTGGTCGCAGGTGACGATCTGAACAGCTTCGGAATACAGTGCGCCGAGAACACGGAAATCGCTCATTGCGCCGCTCTCTTCGAAGGAGTTCGTTCCTTCGTAAGCATAGGTCATAACATCAGACTGTACAGTTGCAAGCTCGACCGTTCCGTTCAGAACGATATCGCTGATATTTGCCGCACTTCCGCCGCTGGATACTACTGTGATGTTTACATCCGTATTCTGTCCGATGTAGCTGGCAAGAACACCGCCGAAAGCATAGTATGTTCCGGATTCACCGCCGGTACCCATTGTGAGAGTTGCTGCCTGAGCTGTGGTGGCAAGCATTCCGCATGCCATGATCAGAGCCGCTGCTTTAGCCAGTGATTTCTTCTTCATAGATATATCCTCCATTCTTTTATATTGCTGCAGAAGATCAGGTTCTTCTGCAATTGTTGCTGCTTTAGTGCTTTAATTGAATTATGTATGATTATACATGGAATCGCCGTTTGTTGCAATCTTAATATTTCAAAAGAAGAGAGACTTCATCCATATAAAAGGCTGTTTCCGGGTGGGAAAGACCAAAAATCCTGCGAAAAACATACGGCAATCGGGAGAGAAAAGCAGAGGTTTTTACAGCAGATTCACGACAGATTCACGGAAGATCTGCAGCATCCGAAGTTCCTTCACGAAGGCGGGATGAATAAAAACAACGAAAACGCATAAATATGCAAACTTTATGCAGCCGCTGCCCTGGGCGGAACTGATGGGGACATCCGGAAAACCCCATTTCAGAACGGATGCTCCGCAAACATAGCCCAAATAAGGCAATTTTACTAAAATGAATAAAAACGATTACCAAAACGAATCGGATACTTGCACAAAAAATATGATTGTACTACAATGAATTTAGCTTTTTATTACAGAAAAACATAAAGCACAGGAGGTGGCATTTATGAAAAAAAGTATCTTGATGGCATGCGCAGGACTGGCTGCGGCGGCTTTGATGGCGGCACCGGTACTGGCCGAGGATGTAACGCTGAATGCCCTGTTCATGAAGCAGGCAGGCTACAGTGAGGATGACGTAACGGCCATGACACAGGCGTTCACAGAGGAGACTGGCATTCAGGTAAATCCGACATTCGTAGCATATGAGGAACTTTCACCGAAGATCCTGACATCCGCGCAGAGCGGCGGATATGACGTCATCCTGGGTGACTGCATCTGGCCCGCTCAGTTCGCGAAGGCAGGACTGGTCATGGATGTGACCGACAGAGTGGAAGCCCTTGAGCTGGATGACATTTACCAGGGCGCCCTGGACGCAACGAAGTATGAAGGCAAATACTACGGCATGCCGTGGCTGAACGATGTCAAATATATGTTTGTCAACACAGAGCTTCTTGCCCAGGCTGGCATCGAAGAAGTCCCCGCGACATGGGATGAGCTGATCGCCGACGCGCAGGCAGTCAAGGATCAGGGCATCTGTGAGTACCCGATCGTCGGATGCTACGCCCAGGCAGAGTGCCTGATCTGCGATTACACCTGCATCGCAGGATCCTTCGGCGGAGCATTTGTAGATGAGAACAACGAGCCGACCCTCAACAGCGAGGAGAACGTAGCAGCCCTTGATTTCATGGCAAAGACGCTTGCGGATGGCCTGTGCAATCCGAAGAGCCTTGAGATGATCGAGGATGATGTTCTTTCCACCTTTGCAGCAGGAAATGCTGTATTCGCGATCAACTGGACATACCAGTACGCGGCAATGAACGATGAGAGCCAGTCATCTGTCGTCGGCCAGGGCGTCATCTCTCCGATCCCCGGCACAGACAAGGCTGAGAGCGCTACCGTCAACGGCGGAATGCCGCTGATGATCACGGCAGGCTGCCAGCATCCGGACGAGGCATGGGACTACATGCTGTTCCTTGCATCTAAGGATATGCAGGCAAAATACTGCGCAAACGCTCTGCCGATCTGGAAGAGCCTGTACACAGATGAAAACGTGAAGGCAACCGCAGGCGAGGAAGTCGTAGCGGCATCCCAGATCCAGTTCGATTACATCGTGAACCGCCCGATGGTTCCGTATTACAACGAACTCTCCACAGCCATGCAGTCAGAGATCCAGCTCGTACTTCTCGGCCAGAAGACAGCACAGGAAGCACTGGACAGCCTGCAGGCAACAGCAGAAGAACTTGCTGCAAACTGATCCATAGAACTGATCTGTAAAAAAAGGAGTGCTTTATGCGGAGGCGCATGATTCATGCGCCTCCCGTTTGTCACATATCCGTATGTCAGCGGATACCGGCAGTATTATAGAGAGGAGGACGGAACAGATGCGTCTCAGAAAAGCAGAAGAGCGCTATGCGGCAGGTCTGCTCGCGCCGTCCATGATCGTCGTATTCGGGGTGATCATCATCCCGATCATAACGACATTCATTTACAGCATTGTCAACATCGATCCGCTCTCATCCCACCAGGGAGAGTTCGCGGGTCTGTCGTTCTATATCAGGATCCTCCGCTCGGCACAGTTCTGGGATGATCTGCGCCGGACACTGTATTTCACCATCGTTTCAACCGCGATCGAGACGGTCTTCGGACTCCTGATCGCAATTCTTCTGAACCAGAAATTTCCCGGAGTGAGTCTTCTCCGGTCCATCATAATCATTCCGTGGGCCATTCCCACGGTCGTCAACGGCAGTCTGTGGAAGCTGATGCTCAACGGCGAGTACGGCGTGATCAACGCGATCCTTGTCCGGCTTCATATCATATCCGGTTACCAGTCCTGGCTGGGAAACCCGAAGACAGCCATGCTTTGCATCATCATCGCAGATGCCTGGAAGATGACACCGCTGGCGGTCATCTTTTTCCTGGCTGCCCTGCAGGGCATCGATCATACCATCTATGAGGCGGCCCGTGTGGACGGCGCCGGCGCGCTGCGCAGCTTTACGTCCATCACGCTGCCGGCACTGCGGCCGACCATGATGGTCATCATCGTCATGCGTACCGTGGAAAAGTTCAAGGCCTTCGACATCTTCTACCTGATGACGAGAGGCGGCCCTGCCAACAGCACGAAAACGCTGATGTATGACACCTATCTGCAGGCGTTTTCCAACCTTAACTATTCGGAGGCGGCAACATACGCGTACCTGATTGCGCTGGCCGTGGCTCTGATGACACTCATTTATGTGAAACTCATGAAGAGGGAGGAAGGATGATGAACAGAAAAGCAATGCCCCGGATGTCCTCCCGCAAAAAGAGGATCATGGCCCTGGAGATGTTCTTAGGGTTCCTGCTTGCCGTCGTTGTCCTCGCCCCCGTGGTGTGGATGTTCCTGACAAGCGTCATGCAGTCGGTAGACCTGACGGCAAAACCGCTGAAGCTGATCCCGGAGACCATCACCTTTGAGCGCTACGCCCAGATATTCAAAAGCGAGACGACCAGCGACCCGGCCTACGTGTTCCGTATCGCGCTGAAAAACAGCCTGATCGTCGCGGCAGCCGTAACGATCCTGAGCCTGATCATA
>CADCOP010000124.1 GCA_902803065.1 uncultured Lachnospiraceae bacterium
AAAATGCAGGATGATGGGCCGCCCGGTCAGATCGATGGCCATGCATATACTGGGAACGGGAGATCAGGGGATCACTCTGGAGAAAAGTCTGGTGCCTCTCCTTACCGAATGCATGTCTGCTCTCCGAACCCTCGAAGAGCTGGATACGGTCATCCTTTTCGACCGAAGGGAGGAGAGGTGCAGCCGCATCAGCGAAGCGATCCGGGAAAAGGATCCGGAGACCGGTTCTGATATGGCTTTTATCAGTTACAGTCATAAGGATCTGGAGATCGCGAATCTGATCGCCAACTCTCTCGAGGAGAACGGCATCAAGCCGTGGATCGATCACAAAATGATCCGCAACGCGGATTACGCAGAGGATATCGTCCGCGGAATAACTGAATCCAGGGCGTTTCTGCTGCTTGTAAGCCCGTATTCCATGCGCTCTCCGGATTGTCTGCGTGAGGTCCGCAACGCCAGTGCTGCGGCGGATACAGGATCCCTGAAGATCCTGCCTGTGAAGCTGGAAAATGTTGCTTATCCCGCAAACTTTTCCTATTACCTGGCCGGGCTGGATTATACGGATATCTCAGAGCCGCCGCAGGAGGAGAAGGCAAGAATGCTGTGCCGTACGCTCCGAAGTAAGCTGAACGGCTGACAGACTGCAAAGCGGCGGAGCATGGATGAAAGGCAGCATACCTGAGGAGGCGCACATGGCGTATTTCGGCAAGTTTTACCTGGATAAGGAAAAGGATATCATCGTGGAGCTGGATCTGACTGACGAAGTCATGTCGTATGTCCTTCGCACGCCGAACCACAGAACCGGAAATCTGATCACCAATCTGGCGAAGCTCTGCGGCCTTCCGCTGACCTTTGACGAGCAGGGACTGAAGGTCATACGCGGGACGGTACCGTGTTATGTGGACGATCTGAACAGAGAGGTCTTTGTCCTGCGACTGGGAGACACCAAGGTTGCCAATATCTATCCGGACGGTGATATTGAGAGAAAGGCTGCCATACCGGCCATCTCGAAGACACTGATGAGCCAGACGAAGGACTACGGGCTGGATATGAGGAAGACACTGGTCAAGACCTACATATTACGGGAATGCAAGTTCAGGACAGACCTTCACACGCATATGAACGCAAATCTTGACCCGGACATCCTGATCGCTCTCGGGATCCATCATCAGATCCGGTATCCGCTGTATTATATTAAAAAGCTGCAGCTGCGATGCAGCACGGAGCAGACGGAAAGACTGCGAGCGGACCGGGCGATGGCGGCAAAACGTTTTGCTTCCTCTGATCTTACCGGAAAGTACCTTACCAGAAAGATCGACGATAATACATTTATCAATTTCGCAGACCTGATCCTCAACAATAAAGAGAACGCTTCGTATAATATTCCCCGGATCCGCGCGTCTCTGTCCATCCTGAAGGACGGGCAGGCGGTGTTTACGAACCTGGAGAAGGTATATCTGTACCGGTATGTATTTACAAAGGGAATTCCTTCCGATGAGAAGATTCCGCTGACAGGATATGATTCGGTTCCTGACAGTGATATAGCGGATGCTCTGCGGCAGATGGACAGGGACAGGAAGAATCCTGCCTACGCGGATCATACGCTGTTTCAGGATAAGCTGCTCTGGATCGCCCGGGGCATGAGAAAAAGAGGGATCCTGTATGCGGAGATCTCGGATACCACGCTTGTCAAGCCGGTGCAGGCTGCGTCCATGCTCAGGCTGGTCCATGAAGCTATGCCTGCCATCACGGCGGAGACAGGCGTAACGATCCGTTTTCTTGCTGCGATCCGGAGGATCCCGCTGACTATCGTCAGAGACCAGATCAGCCTGCAGGGAGACTTCCGGGAACAGCTGCGCGTCCTGAAGGCAGTCGCTGCCGATCCCTATGTATCGGGCAGCGATATCATCGGCGAGGAGATGAATGACATCCGCGATCTGCGAACGGTGCTCGCTGAGCTTGTGAAGATCGCAGGAAAGAATCCTGGGTTTGTTCTCCGGATCCACGCCGGTGAGAATGACAGTCTTCCCGATAATGTGGCAAACAGCCTGCGCTGTGTGCGTGAGGCTCTGCAGGATGGGCAGAAGATGCCTGATCTTCGCATCGGGCACGGGCTGTATACGGCAAATCTGCGCTCTGCAAAGGGACAGAAACTGATCCGGGATCTGCGGGAGAACGGCGTCGTTCTTGAGTTTCAGATCACTTCCAACGTGCGCCTGAATAACCTGAGCGTACTGACGCGCCATCCGCTGCGGGAATATCTGCGGGGAGGGATCGACTGTGTCCAGGGCACGGACGGAGGAGCGATCTACGGAACAGACTCGATCGATGAACAGCTCGCTCTTGAGAGGCTGCTGGAACTTTCGAAGGATGAACTTTTAGCCATGCGGCAGGCCGAGGATAAAGTGCTTGCGAAGAGCCTCCGTGTCTTCGCGGAGAAGAAAAGCGCCTTTGAAGCGGTGTCCGCGGGAAGAACGGTGGAAGAGTACCTTTCTGAGAGGATCAGCGCCGCCAGGGAGGATGACCAGACACTGTACGCAGGGCGTGAAAAGACAGAAAGCGCCGTGTGCCTCGCGCCGCAGATCCGGGAAATGCCCTCAGACAAGGTCCCCGTAGTCGTTCTGGGAGGCAGCTTTAACAGTGACCATCACACGACCCGGATGCGTGAGCCTCTGCGCGAACTGATACGGAAACTGGCGGAAAAGGCGGACCCGGACAGAGTTTTCTTTGTTGTCGGCCATCGGCTGACAGCCTATGAGAAGGAGCTTGTGAGGCAGGCCGGCGGCCGCTTTGAGGTATTTGCGATCGTTCCCACGAGAATCACGCCCTCCGAGGCGGAGCGCCTGAAAAGAAGCGGCGCCGGGATCCGTATCTCCATCGAGCCGTCAGGCATGGGCCTTTACAAGAGCTTTGCCTATGAGATATTCAAGCGCCGCCCTTCGGTCGTCATCGCCCTGGACGGAAATTCGGCAGGCGCGAACACCATTCAGGAGGCAAAAAACGGAAAGAAAAAAGCACGTATCTTCGTGTGCAGCCATGCCCGGATCCTGCGGGCAAAGGCGCAGACGCTCCAGGGATACGTGCGGGAGTTTGACGGAAGCGAAGTCTCTGGAGATATACTTGAGGCTGTCAGCAGTGTCATGAAAGAAATGGGTATCGGGGAGGTATCAGCGCAATGATTATTAAAAGGTAAAACAATTGTATTAAACCACGTTTTATGGTACATTTAGTTTAAATGAAACGGGCTGTTTTCTGTATTTTGAATCTGACAGGGGAAGGAGATTGGTTATGTATCTGGATCAGAAGGTTTACATTGGAAAAGCAGGAGAAGAGAAGATAAGCATTCTTCCGCAGATGGCGAATCGTCACGGCATGATCTGCGGTGCTACGGGTACCGGTAAAACGGTCACGCTGAAGGTCATGGCTGAATCATTCAGTGACTGCGGCGTACCGGTATTCCTTGCGGATGTAAAGGGTGATCTTGCCGGCATGTGCCGCCCGGGCGTCGATACCGAGGATATGCAGGAGAGAATCAGCCGGTTCGGTCTGGCGGAGGACGGCTTCGGCTTCCGTTCCTATCCGGTCCAGTACTGGGATGTATATGGTGAAAAAGGACTTCCCCTCCGGACGACCATTTCCGAGATGGGACCGCTCCTTCTCGGGCAGATCCTGGAACTGAATGAGACGCAGATGGATGTATTGTCAGTTGTTTTCCGGATCGCGGATGACGAGGGACTTCTCCTTCTCGACACGAAGGATCTTCGCTCCATGCTGCAGTTCGTAAGCGAAAATTCCAGAGAGTTTTCTGAAGCATACGGAAACATTGCGAAGCAGAGTCTCGGCGCGATCCAGAGGTCTCTCATGGCACTGGAATCACAGGGGGCGGATAAGTTCTTCGGCGAGCAGGCGCTTTCCATCAGCGACTGGTTTACAGTCGACAGCAACGGCCGCGGCACGATTCAGATTCTTGA
>CADCOP010000125.1 GCA_902803065.1 uncultured Lachnospiraceae bacterium
CGTATTTGAAGACATGTACCGGAAGCTTCGCGCTGCCGGACTGACAGTGATCGTTCACGTGATCCTCGGCCTTCCCGGGGAGAGCAGGGAGGATATGCTGAGTACCGTGCACTATCTTGCCGGGCTTGTTCCGGTGCTGCAGGGAGTCAAGCTCCAGCTTCTTCACATACTCCGGGGAACGCAGATGGCGGAGGAGTACGCGAGGGAACCGTTTCCTCTGCTGAGCCTGGAAGAATACACGGAACTGATCGTCGACTGCCTCCGTATCCTGCCGCCGGAAACAGTAATTCACCGCATGACAGGAGACGGGCCGAAGGCTCTGCTGATCGCGCCGCTGTGGAGCGCTGATAAAAAACGTGTTCTGAACGCGCTTCGCAGGGCGATCCGGGAGGCGTAAGCGATGGCAGGAATTATTACCTTGCGCTGCGCGGACCGGATGAGTTATAATTATTGCCGGTTTTACCGCAGGATTCTCGCGGAAGGAACGCGGGGGCGTTCCTGACAGGAAGGGAGAGTGAACGATATGAGCAAACTCGGGCCGAAGAAGAGCCAGAAGGATGCGAAACAGAAGCAGATGGCGCAGCAGCTGGCAGCGCTTGCGCGCAAGAATGCAAAAAAGAAAAAATAGTGCAGAAGTGCTGAGACAGGGAGCCGGGAGGCTCCTTTTCTTTACCCATTTTTTACAAAAAACGGACTTCTTCATGTTGAAAATCATGCAATTTGCTGTTATAGTATAGGTGGTTCAGGTGCCACGGATTTTCACGGGGCCCGAAAGCCTGTATGGCTTTCCCACGCGGACACCGGGAGATGGCACTCAAAAGAAAATCAACCAAAGAATGGAGGATGACTATGAAAAAGAGATTAGCAGCAGTGATCGCCGGCATGATGGCACTGGGAATGCTCAGCGCAGTTCCGGCTATGGCAGAAGAGAGCGCGATCCCGGAAGATCTGATCGCGGCAGCTCAGGAGGAAGGCGAGCTGACAGTGTATGGCTCCTGCGAGGAAGAATATCTCTCCGCAGCATGCGCAAAGTTTACAGAGTTGTATGGTATTAAGACAAACTACCAGCGTCTTTCTACATCCGAAGTTTATACAAAGATTAAGGAAGAAGCCGGCAACCCGTCAGGCGACGTATGGTTCGGCGGCACGACAGATCCCTACAACGAAGCAGTCGTTGATGGACTTCTTGAGCCCTACGATGCTGTAAATGCAGCGAACCTCATCTCTGATGATTACAAGGATCCGGACAACAACTGGTTCGGTATCTACAAAGGAATCCTTGGCTTCATGGTCAACAATGAAGAGCTTGAGGCTCTCGGCCTGGAAGCTCCGAAGACCTGGGATGACCTTCTGAAGCCTGAATATAAAGGACTGATCATGCTGTCCAACCCGAATACCGCAGGAACAGCTAAGCTGATCATCAACACCATGATCCAGATGAAGGGCCACGATGAGGCTATGGAGTATTTTGTGGCACTTGACAAGAACGTTTCCCAGTACACCAAGTCCGGTTCCGGTCCCTCCAAGATGGTCGGCCCCGGCGAGTGCGTCATCGGCGTTGGCTTCCTGCATGACGGCATCTACCAGATCCTGCAGGGCTATGACAACATCGGCCTGATCGTTCCGGAAGACGGAACATCCTTCGAGGTTGGCGCAACGGCTATCTTCAAGGGAGCAGCTCATCCGAATGCGGCAAAGCTCTGGATCGAGTATGCGCTGTCCCCGGACTGCGTCGATATCGCAAAGGATAACGGTTCCTATCAGTTCCTGGTACTCTCCAACGCTACACAGCCGGAAGAGGCTGCAGAGTTCGGTCTTGATATGAACAACACCATCGATTATGATTTCGAAGATGCCAAGCTGAACACAGCACAGTATGTTGAAGATTTCTTCGCAGCACTGGAAGGCACCGACGAGAGCCGTTTCCTGACTGAGTGATCCGCAGCAGATGCGATCGCCCCGGACAATATGATCAGCAGATCAATATGCTCCGCGGTTTGTGATCGATAATAGGTAAGTGAATGGGGCTGTCGCATTAAGCAGGCAATCCGTTTTAGTTCCGTAATGAGTCTGGCTCTGCAGCTTAAGACGCAGGCTGCAGCAGCCATATCCGGCGGAGCAAGGCGGAAAACGCTTGATGTAACAGCCCCTTTTTAACAGGTCCCGCCCGGCGGGACCGCACATAATACAATGATCCTGAGGGGAGGCCTGTATATGGGAAACAGCCAGAATGCACGCCTGGAACGGAAAAAATTCTTTTCGGACCCGATCCTGGTGAGCATGATCGTAATATTGCTGATCTTTCTCTCTCTCTTTATTCTGTATCCGCTGCTGATGCTGCTGATCGACAGCATTTACTCGGAAGGAAAGATCACGCTTGATGTATTTAAGAGAGTCCTGAGCCTGAAGCGCTTCCAGACGGCGTTCAAGAATACGCTGATCCTGGGCTTTATCGTAGGAATTGCTTCGACAATGATAGGACTCCTGTTTGCCTACGTGGAAGTATATGTCAAAGTCCGCACGAAGATCCTGGAGAAGCTGTTCGCAGTCGTATCCATGCTGCCGGTCGTCTCGCCGCCGTTCGTGCTTTCACTGTCCATGATCATGCTGTTCGGACGAAGCGGCCTGATCACGAAGACACTTCTGGGCATCCGGGGAGCGAACGTGTACGGACTGAAGGGCATTGCCATCGTTCAGACCCTGACATTTTTCCCTGTCTGCTACCTGATGCTGAAGGGACTGCTGAAGAACATCGACCCGTCCCTTGAGGAAGCGACCCGGGATATGGGCGCGACACGCTGGAAGGTATTTACCAGTGTGACCTTCCCGCTGCTGCTTCCGGGTCTTGGCAACGCATTTCTGGTTACCTTCATTGAGTCGGTCGCCGATTTCGCAAACCCGATGATGATCGGCGGTTCCTATGACACGCTGGCTACGACCATCTACCTGCAGGTGACCGGAGCGTACGATTCGACCGGCGCGGCCGCCATGTCGGTCGTGCTTCTGTCGCTGACCGTCGTCCTGTTCCTGATCCAGAAATATTATCTGGAGAGGAAGACGGCAGCTACACTGACAGGAAAAGCATCCCGCGTGCGCATGATGATCGAGGATAAGAGCGTGACCGTGCCTCTGACGATCCTGTGCAGCCTGGTTGCCATCTTCGTCGTGCTGATGTATATCATGGTCCCCATCGGTGCGCTGTTCAAGCTCTGGGGCAGGGATTATTCCTTCAGCCTGAAATGGTTCCAGTACATGATGAAGACCAGCGGCCTGAAAGCATTCCGGGATTCCATCGTTCTGTCCCTCATTGCCGCAGTGATCACGGCTTTCCTGTCCATGATCATCGCCTATCTTGTCGTTAAGAGGAAATTCAAAGCGAAAGGCTTTATAGAATTTGTCTCCATGCTGGCCATGGCTGTCCCCGGAACGGTTCTCGGTATCGGATACATCCGCGGCTACGCGAACGGACTTTTCCGCACGGGCATCATGCAGGGGCTGTACGGTACCGGACTGATCCTGATCATCGTATTCGTCGTGCGAAGCCTTCCGACAGGTACCCGAAGCGGTATATCCGCCCTGCGCCAGATCGATAAATCCATTGAGGAATCGGCTTACGATATGGGCGCGAA
>CADCOP010000126.1 GCA_902803065.1 uncultured Lachnospiraceae bacterium
AATTGATGCAGCTTCAAACACTGTGTATCAGATCAAACCGGGTTCTATTACGGCAGTCCATACAGAGGCCCTCAGCAGCATGGGAGATGCACAGACATTATCAGGATTTCTGAACTGGGCATGGGATGCATGCCCATCGGAGCGTTATGCCCTGATCATATGGGATCACGGTGCCGGCCCTCTGGAAGGAGTATGCTTCGACGAAAACTTCAGGCTTTCACAAAGCAGAATGGACTCACTCTCATTGCTGGAGCTTCAGCACGCCCTTATGGCCAGCCCTTTCAGAAACCATAAACTTTCCTTTATCGGATTTGATGCGTGCCTGATGGGATCCATTGAAGTTGCCTGTACTGTGCAGGACTTTGCTGAAATGATGATTGCTTCACAGGAACCGGAGCCCGCCAGCGGGTGGAATTATGCTTTTCTGAAAGACTTGAATGGAACCCAGAACCCAGCTGATATAGGTCGACTTATCCTTGATTACTATAACGAATCTCTGTCAGACACATTCATTCCTGCTACCCTTTGCTGCATTGATCTTGAATCACTGCATGACCTGATGACCGCTTTCAATACCTATTTCTCAGAACTGCTGCCCACGATCGGCAGTCAATCCTATAAGAAATATGCCAGCTGCAGGGCAATCGCGAAAACCCTTGGGAATACAACCGCGTATCGCTACGATCTGGTTGACCTGACAGATCTGATTCAGATGTTCCAGGAGGCTCAACTGGCTGATGGTTCTGAAGTGTTGTCTCACCTGGAAAATACAATCCTGTATCAGGTTTCACGGAACATTGATCATGTACACGGGTTAAGTCTGTACTTCCCATTCGACAATCCGTCCCGTTATCTGTCTCCGTGGGCTGAAACCTACCGGATGCTGAACTATTCAGACTCGTATCTGGACTTTATGCAGAAAATAATGGATCTATATCTCTCGGATACGCTCCTGGATTGGAAAGATCAGTATCAGACCAGAATCCAGGAATCGTATGGAGGTATAAGAATTGAAGCTCTGCTGACAGAAGAAGAGATCCGTAATATAGTCAGGTCCCGGCTGATCGTGATGGAGGAGGTGCAGGAGGGGAGCTATCTTTTTGTCTACTACGATGACAAAAATGTGACGCAAAATACCTTTCATATTTCTGCCCGTTATCATGGGGAAGCACTCTACGAAACGGATCAGTCCGGTAATATACTCTCAGGCCCTCTGGATTATTTCCCCATTGACGGAGGTGTATCAATCTATGGCATTGCGGACTATGTTACAGACACTCAATCGGAATTTCCGGTTTATCATTCAGCCCCGGTTCGGCTCATATACCTTGAGGACGAAGAACACCACCTTGTATTTTCAGAGATCATGACCGCAGGAAATGTAGAAAATGATGTCTTTTTGCCTTCTTCGCTTAAGCCTGAGCAAATCCTGGGCCTTACGGTCATACAGTTCGGGATCCAGGGTTCCCTGGAAGAACTGACTTCTCTGGACTATAAGATCATGGCAACAGAGGATTACCGCAGAATACCCCAGATGCTTTCTTTCCTGCCTGTCCAAAGTGAACATCGCCGCCTGGCTTACCTGCGTATGACTACCGTTCAGGGAGAAACTCTCGTCTCAGATTGTGTAGAGGTGCCGAACCCTACGCTTCTGCCAGTTGTTTCATCACAGCAGGATTGGGATTGGCATGAAATCCACTGGCATCTGTCTGCTCTCGACTGCGTAAGCGGATACAAGGCGGGACTCATCTGCCGCCTGGAAAGATCATATGATACAGACACAGTTCCTGACCTCAGTCTTGTTTCCGTCCAGATCAATAGTCAAACATTAAACCCTGGAGAATTTGTTTCATGGAACACCCCTGCCGGGCATCAGGAAGAATCCTTTTGCTATATCCCCAGCACTACATTTCAGCGGTATCAGGTTGCAGATCTTTCTTCTCTGGGCCTATCCTTTACAATAGATACACCTGCAGAAGAAAATACATTTACCATCACCATCCCCCTCAGCTTATCCACATCGTTCTTCCTGAACCCTGAAGAGACAGAATCACCTGCCCAATAATACCAACTGTTGAGGCAGTCTTTTCCAGGACAAACTGTCTCCAGCCGAATATACGGATATTTCTTCATGGAAAGCATGCCTTCCGGCGCCACTCTATGTTGTGGCGCTTTTTCTCTTTGTCTTTCCGTTCAGGCGCCGCATATCGGTCATACTGCATCTGGAGGTGATTCATTGACGCGCATGCTTCCCGGGGTGTATTCCCTGATCCTTGTTACCCTTTTCCTTGTTGCCTGCACAGTTACAGACATCCGGAACCGTACCGTGTCTCCGCCCCTCTGTCTCTGTCTGGTCTGTCTGTCTCTCCTTGAAATACCAAGGGACTATCTGCAGTCCCTGTACGGTTTCCTCATTGCGTTCCTCCCGTTCTTTCTCATCGCCCTGTTCGGCAGCGGAGGCGGGGGAGATGCCCTCATGGCCGGTGCTGTCGGCTGGGTATGCGGGCCCAGGCTATCCGCGTATACATCTTTCCTTTCTTCAGCATACTATGCTGTCGTCCTGCTGCTCGTTGTCTGCCTCACACGGGACAGGAAAAAACAGCTGCCGTTTGCGCCATTCCTGCTGGCTGCCTGGCTGACTCTCGTCGTGCCGGGCTGGAATTAACCGAAAACAGGAGATGATTTTTTGATTTCAGGCCTTTGGAACAAAGTCCGGCTTGTCTGTGGTAACCACCATGATGAGCCGCAAAACCTCATTGTCCTGCAGACAGATAAAGATGCCTTTTATGTCTGCCCCAAATATAATCCCCTGAACCGTACAGAGTCTGACCGTGTCTGCATGAACCGGATCAGCGTCCAGGAAACGGAAAAGATTCTCAATATACTGTCTGACAAGATCATTGAGGCGGAAGACCAGGGCCAGTCCCTGAACCTGACCCATTATCGGTTTGAGACACGTGTTGGCCGGTACCAGGTCCTCCGGCATACACCGGATGAACTGGTCATCTCTGCATACAACAAAAAGCTGGACTTTCATCCGGCAGGGTAACCGGGCTCCC
>CADCOP010000127.1 GCA_902803065.1 uncultured Lachnospiraceae bacterium
CAGATCGCGGGCAGGGCCGGAAGGTTCGGCATATATGATACGGGATATATTACAGCCATTGACGATGAGTCGCTTGCCTATCTCAGAGAACAGTACGAAAAGGATGAGCCGGAGGTGACCAGGGTCAACCTGGGGTTCCCGCAGGTCCTCCTGAGCATCAGCGAACCGCTGGATGAGATCCTCAGGGTATGGCATGACCAGGAGCCGGAACCTCCTTTCGAGAAAGAAAATGTGGATGAGATGCTTTATCTCTACGACAGGGCGCTCTCCGTCAGGGAATATATCCAGGGGTTTGATGACAAATACCTTCTTTACAGGATGATCAGCTGTCCCATTGATATCAAGGACAGAAAGGTCGTTTCGCTCTGGCTGGATTACTGTATATGCTATAACGCGGATGTTTCGCTTCCGAAACCGCGGCTCGACCGAAGGGAGAAGAGCAGTCTGCAGAAATATGAAACTTATTACAAACAGCTGGACCTGTACTATCAGATGTCCTACCGCCTCGGAAAGGTCATGGATGAGGAATGGATCCGCAGGGAGCGCATTCTGACAGAGGACCGGATCATGAAATATCTTCTGAAGGAAAAGAGCGTTTATATCAAACGCTGCCGGTACTGCGGACGGGTACTTCCCATCGATTCTCCTTTTAACTGCTGCGAAAGATGCTACAGCAGGCCGTGGGACAGAGAATAACGTAACAGCCGGACGGAGAGATACCGGGGGAAGGCATCAGCCGGTAAAGGAACACAACAGAATATAACAGCCTGAGGGCAGTACCAGACCACCACAGCACAGGGTGGAGATGGTACTGCCTGTTTTTTTTGCCTGAACCGGCAGCTGCGGCAAGCTGAACGCAGGCACGAATCAGAAAAAGAATTCTGCTTGAACAATGTTTAAAACAGTGTTATAATGCAACATAGTGATTGTATAAACACATATATCATATTAAAAACAAATCATATATCATATCAACATCACCTCAGGTATTCTTTGTTTCATTTCTGTACTCAACTCATAAAACCACATCAGAGGCCACAGCTGAACATATCACAGAATTTCCAGACCAGGCCTGACTGAATCCGGAGGAGCAGCATTTGGACATCATTGGATTGAAAACGGGAAGGTTTACTCTTTTCTACAGGGGGAATGCCCCGCCCATGCCATTGCGCGATCCGCGGGCATTCTGACCGAAGTTATACAAATACATAATATGCAGAAGAAAAGGAGTCTTATAAGTGAACAGAAAGAGTATATGTAAATGGGCAGCGTGCGCTGTTCTTGTTTTGTCGATCTGCATTGCACAGATCCTGACAGGCGTTCATCCCTTTTTGATGACAGGCATGACGCAGGAAGCTGAAAGCATACAGTCTGATACAGAAACGGAAATCATTCCGGAGACCGCTGGCATTACAGCCGAGCGGAGCGCGCAGGAGCAGCCGGAAGAAGCTTTTCAGGAAGAAACGCCGGATAGATCAGCGGAAGAAGTTCAGACGGATGCGCAGACAGAAGCACAGTCAGTTACGCAGACAGAAGCACAGACAGATATACAGGCAGAGCTGGGGCAGGAGAGTGAAGCAGATGCTTCTGCTCAGGATCCTCATAACGATCCAGACAGCCAAATGAAGGAAGCAGTAACTGCAGCGGAAACAGATACCGCAGCGGAAATAGAAAACGCTTCGGAAACAGTGCAGACAGAAACTGCTTCTCCTGCAGAAACAGAAACCGAAACGCTCACAGAATCGATGACTGAGCAGGAAACGGAGGCGATAAAGAAGCGGCCGAAACTAGCGGCTGCGTCCTCATCAAAAAAGGTGACGATCAGCCGTCCGTCAAAATACAACTATTCTTCGTACGGCTTTGGCAGTTATGTTACCTATAAGTACAAAGTATCGATCGACGGCATTGCTGACGGGGCACTGGGGTTCTGCGCGAATCCCGCGTTTGATTCGCCTTCATCCGGTACTTATAATATCCGGAATGACGGATTCAACATGGCAAGGATCATGTATTACGGACTCGAGCAGTATTCAGGGGATCAGTGCTGGTTCGTTCAGAAAGGGCATTCCGGCTTTTCGGAAGGAAAGAGGTATATTGTCATTCATCTTGCCGTTGCGCTTCATAATAACAGTGATTCACTGGAAACGGGAGCGAATTCGACGGTCCTTTCGTATGCAAGGCAGCTTCGGCAGTATGCCCTGTCTCAGCCCGGACCTTTTGATCCGTCACTTTCGCTGTCAAAAACAGAGCTTAAAGCTTCCTGGAATGGAGATACACAGGTGACGGAGCAGACGACTCTCAGCGGAGACCCGCTCAACTTTATCTCCATAACCGTACCTGCGGGTATGAGCCTTGTCAACACATCTGAAAACAGGACCTACACAGCAGGGAATACGGCTCTCGTCCATGGGGGAGAAACATTTTATATGACCGGCGGCGCCGATCAGGCAGCAAGAAGCGGAGAACGGTGGGACAGCGGCAGCCTTTCCGGACAGAAAAGCATGAGTATTACGGCGTACAGGGTACTCTCACAGCAGGCAGGCAAACAGGATATAGTTTTTCTGACGACAGATGAGAAGGTATCATCTGTATCCTTCACGACTGTCTGGAATACCGCGCGGGGCAGTCTTAAGATCCGCAAGAGTGCCGCGGGAACATCTTTTACGGCATACGATATGAAGGACGCTGAGTATACCGTCTATTCGGACCAGGCACTGTCAACGCCTGTCACAGTGATCCGCCTGGATGCGGCAGGAAATGGAACAGCCAATGATCTCCCGGCGGGAGATTATTATGTTAAAGAAACAAAGACACCTTCTAACGGAGCGTTTCTGGCGGATACTTCGGCTCATAAAGTGACCGTAGGTGCCGAGACGGAAACAGTCCTCGATGTAACGGATCAGTATGCCGCGGGAAAACTGGTCATCAGGAAAAGCAGTTCCGTTCAGGGACTGGAAAAAACATGGAAGCTTGACGGCGCCATTTACAGCGTGTACAGAGATCAGAAGCTTTCGGAAAAGGTGGGCGAAGCAGTGATCAGCCCTGCCGGTGAGGGTACGCTTTCAAACCTGCCATTTGGAACATATTACGTAAAAGAGACAAAAACGCCTGATAGCGGGGCCTATCTGGCAGATGGGAAAATTTACACGGCAACGGTATCAGCAGAAACGAAAGAGATCACTCTTCAGGTCAGTGATGAAGCTGTCAGGGGAGGCATAAAGATCCGGAAGAGTTCTGAGAAGAATGCGGAGGGTAAACAGGCTCTGGAAGGGATCCGGTTCATCCTTACGTATGAAGATTCTTCTGTTGAAAGCAATCCTGTTACAGTGACTACGGACAGGGACGGGATCGCTGCGGCAGATGGTCTGATTCCCGGAAAATGGATCATTCACGAGGATCCGGAAAGCGTTCCGCAGGATTATACGGTTTCGCCTGATATCACAGCAGAACTTACGCCGGAAGTGATGCTGTCCGCGGGAGTATGCGAGGTCTCCTTCCGCAACCAGGTCAGAAAGCAGGAGCTCTGCATCCGGAAGAAGGATGCAGACACAGGCTGCGCGCTGGAAGGCGCGGTATTTGAGATTCTGGGTCCCGATGGGAAAAAACTGGAACTGACGCAGGCAGGGTCTGAAGAAACCAGTCAGGAATTTGTTACGGACCAGAAAGGGGAAATACGTTTTGCACAGCCTCTTCCTGCAGGAGAGTACACGGTCAGGGAACTGCGTGCCCCGGCAGGCTATGAACTTCCGGAAGACCGTGAAGTGCGGCTGCAGATCGGCAAAGCGACGGATGAGACCGCAGAAGCCGTGTTCTCTGACCATGCCGTTACCGGAGGGCTCCGTGTTACAAAGATCGATAAGCTGACGGGAAAACATGCAGGGAGCGGATTCCGTTTTCTGGTCACTGCAGCTGAAGACATTACAGATCC
>CADCOP010000128.1 GCA_902803065.1 uncultured Lachnospiraceae bacterium
AAGGAGAAAGGCTTTCTGCCGGAACTGCCGGAGGAGGTCCCGGACCTGATCTACCTGTGCTTTCCGAACAACCCGACCGGAGAGGCGATCACAAAAGAG
The DNA here is from genome assembly GCA_902803065.1 of uncultured Lachnospiraceae bacterium. Lineage (GTDB taxonomy): Bacteria > Bacillota > Clostridia > Lachnospirales > Lachnospiraceae > Merdiplasma. The sequence continues at coordinate 100 of CADCOP010000128.1, forward strand.
CAGCTTCAGAAATGGGTGGATTACGCGAATGAGCATGATTCCGTGATCCTCTATGATGCTGCCTATGAAGCCTATATCTCTCAGGAGGATATACCGCACAGCATCTACGAGTGCGAAGGCGCAAGAGACTGTGCCATTGAGTTCCGGTCATTTTCAAAGACAGCAGGCTTTACCGGACTGCGCCTCGGTTTCACGGTGATACCGAGGGGGCTGAAGACAAGCGGAAATGAGCTGTGGCCGCTCTGGGCGAGAAGGCACGGAACAAAATACAACGGAGCTCCGTACATCATCCAGAGAGCCGGAGAGGCCGTCTACTCAGAACAGGGGCAGAAACAGGTACGGGAACAGATCGATTATTATAGATCCAACGCATCTGAGATTCTCAGCGGCCTTGGCAAAGCCGGTTATGAGGTTACGGGCGGCGTCAACGCTCCGTATATCTGGCTGCGCACGCCGGGGAACATGACGAGCTGGGAATTTTTTGATCTTCTTCTGAATGAGGCAAATGTGGTAGGAACGCCCGGGTCGGGATTCGGCCCGGCAGGCGAGCATTATTTCCGCCTCACTGCATTCGGAAGCAGGGAGAACACGGTCAGGGCGGTAGAGAGGATACAGAATCTCTGAGAGACGGGGAGGCGTCATTCGTATGGCAAAATACATATTTGTTACAGGGGGTGTTGTGTCCGGCCTGGGGAAAGGAATCACGGCGGCGTCGCTGGGCAGGCTTCTCAAAGCCAGAGGCCTGAAGGTGGCGGCGCAGAAGCTGGACCCATACATCAATGTGGATCCGGGGACCATGAGCCCGTATCAGCACGGGGAAGTTTATGTGACTGAGGACGGAGCGGAGACAGACCTGGATCTGGGGCACTACGAGAGGTTCATTGATGAGGACCTGACAAAATACTCCAACCTGACATCCGGCAGAGTCTACTGGAGCGTCCTCAATAAAGAAAGACGCGGAGAGTATCTGGGCTCTACAGTGCAGGTCATTCCGCATATCACGAATGAGATCAAGGATTTTGTATACCGCGCGGGAAGGGAGACCGGCGCGGATGTTGTGATCACGGAGATCGGAGGAACGATCGGAGATATCGAATCCCAGCCGTTCCTGGAAGCTGTCAGGCAGATATCGCTTGAGGCAGGACGCGGGAACAGCCTGTTCATTCATGTCACGCTCGTGCCCTATCTGCAGGGGTCCCGGGAGCATAAATCAAAGCCGACACAGCATTCTGTGAAGGAGCTGCAGGGAATGGGGATCGCTCCGGACATCATTGTGCTGCGGTGCAATGAACCGCTGGAGGAGAGTATTTTCCGGAAGATCGCTCTTTTCTGCAATGTAAAGGAAGACTGTGTGATCGAGAACCGTACGCTCGATAACCTGTACGAGGCTCCGCTGATGCTGGAGCGCTCCCGCTTTTCGGGCATCGTCTGCAGGGAGCTTTCCATTGATGCGCCGGAGCCAGATCTCACGGAGTGGGAGGCGCTGGTCCGCAGGATCGGTTCCCGGAACGAAGAGGTCGTGATCGGGCTGGTCGGAAAATACACGCAGCTCCATGACGCGTACCTGTCTGTCGCGGAGGCTCTGTCCCACGCAGGCTTCTGCCTGCGCTGTCATGTCCGCATCGCATGGATCGATTCGGAGGAGATCACAGAAGCTGACTGCGAACAGAAGCTGGCGGGTGTTTCAGGGATACTTGTTCCCGGAGGTTTTGGCGACAGGGGAATAGAAGGCATGGTACTTGCCGCCCGTTTTGCCAGGGAAAAGAAGATCCCTTATCTTGGCATATGCCTTGGAATGCAGATCGCCGTGATCGAGTTTGCCCGCCATGCCGCGGGAATCGCCGATGCCTGCTCCGGCGAGTTTCATGACGCCGGGCAGCACAGGGTGATCGATTTCATGCCCGGACAGTCCGAAGAAGTGAGCAAGGGAGGAACGCTGCGCCTGGGAAGCTATCCCTGCCGCATCGTTCCCGGGACATTGATGGAAAGGTGCTACCAGGTGCAGGAGATCCGGGAGCGGCACAGGCACAGGTATGAATTCAACAACGATTACAGGGAGATCCTTACGGATGCAGGACTTGTCATTTCGGGAATGTCGCCGGACGCTCAGCTGGTCGAAACCATAGAGATTCCGGATCATCCGTTTTTCCTCGGAGTGCAGTATCATCCCGAGTTTAAATCAAGGCCGAACCGTCCGCATCCTCTTTTCCGTGAATTTGTCAGGGCGGCTCTGCAGCAGAAAGGCGGCGGGGTATGAGCGGCGGAAGAAAACTGATCCTGGACGACGGAAGCGAGTTTACCGGCGAGGGCTTCGGCGCGGAGCGGGATGTCGTGTGCGAGATCGTATTCAATACATCGATGGCCGGATACCAGGAGATTGTTTCAGACCCTTCCTATACGGATCAGGGCGTTGTCATGAGTTATCCGCTCATCGGAAACTACGGGATCACGAATGAAGATTTTGAAAGCAGGATCGTATCTCCTGCAGCGCTGCTCGTCCGGGATATCAATTATGATCCCTCCAACTTCCGGTCGGTCAGCACGCTGCCGGACCTTCTTGAGGAGAACGCGGTCCCTGGCATCTCCGGGATCGATACGCGCGCTCTGGTGCGGAGCATACGTGATCTGGGTTCACGCAGGGGATTTGTGACCGGCGCGGATACGCCGCTTGAAGAAGGCCTTTCCATCATCCAAAGCACGCCCGTTCCTCACGATCAGGTGAAACGGCGCAGCTGCCGGAAAAAATGGTACAGCCGCACATCCAATCCGGCATACCAGGTGGTCGTCGTGGACTGCGGCATGAAAACGAATATCGTCCGGATGCTGAACCGGAACAAATGCAATGTGACGGTCGTCCCCTGGTGTACGGGGAGTGAGGACATACTCGCTCTTGCACCGGATGGCGTGCTCATTTCCAACGGCCCCGGTGATCCGCAGGATGTTCCTGAGGTCGTACGCACACTGCAGGGGCTGCGGGGCAGAGTCCCCATGTTCGGGATCTGCCTCGGACATCAGCTGCTCGCCCTTGCCTGCGGCGCAAAGACATACAGGCTGAAGTTCGGACACAGGGGAGGTAATCATCCGGTCCGGGACCTGAAGACAGGAAGGATCGAGATCACAAGCCAGAATCACAGCTACGCGGTGGACGAGGGGAGCCTTGCCGGAACCGGACTGTCCGTATCGCACGTCAATGTCCTGGATCAGACTGTGGAGGGACTCATCTGCGAAGAAGACAGGATTTTTTCAGTTCAGTATCACCCGGAGAGCGCGCCTGGTCCGCAGGACAGCACGCATCTGTTCAGGCAGTTTACGGAATATATGAAAAGAGGGTAAAGGATGCCGAAACGGACGGATATAAAAAAAGTACTTGTCATAGGGTCAGGCCCGATCGTCATCGGTCAGGCCGCGGAGTTTGATTACGCCGGCACCCAGGCGTGCCTGGCGCTCAGGGAGGAGGGCTACGAGGTCATTCTCGCGAACTCAAATCCCGCGACCATCATGACAGACCACACCATTGCGGACAAGGTCTACATGGAGCCGCTGACGCTTACGTACCTGGCACGGATCTGCCGGTATGAGAGGCCGGATGCCATCATCCCCGGGATCGGGGGCCAGACCGGACTGAACCTTTCGCTGCAGTTATATGATAAAGGTGTCCTTAAGGAGTGCGAGATCGAGCTTCTCGGGACAGGAGCGGAGAGCATCCGCAGGGCGGAGGACAGGGAAAAGTTCAAGGAACTCTGCGAACAGCTCGGAGAGCCTGTCGTACCCTCCGCGACCGCCCAGAGCGTTGATGAAGGGCTTGCCGCCGCCGGGAAGATCGGGTATCCGGTCATCCTGCGGCCGGCATTCACTCTCGGCGGAACCGGAGGTGGATTTGCCTGTGATGAGGATGAGATGCGGGAGATGATGACCCGCGCGCTCGCGCAGTCCCCGGCCCGACAGGTCCTCGTGGAAAAGAGCATCCGGGGATACAAGGAGATCGAATTTGAGGTCATGCGGGACGCAAAGGATACCGCCATTACCGTATGCAGCATGGAAAACCTGGATCCGGTCGGAATCCACACAGGTGACTCCATCGTGGTGGCTCCGTGCCAGACACTTACGAACAGGGAATACCACATGCTCAGGGACAGCGCGCTGCGGATCATCCGCGCCCTGGAGGTGAAGGGCGGCTGCAATGTTCAGTTCGCGCTGGATCCGGAGTCCTTTCAGTATTACGTGATCGAAGTAAACCCGCGCGTATCCAGGTCTTCCGCGCTCGCCTCAAAGGCCAGCGGATATCCCATCGCCAGGGTCTCGGCCAAGATCGCCGTCGGCATGGACCTCGATGAGATCCGGCTGGCAAATACGCCTGCCTGTTTTGAACCTTCGCTGGATTATGTCGTGACCAAGATGCCCAGGTTCCCGTTTGATAAATTCACGCTGGCCTCCAATGTTTTATCGACCCAGATGAAGGCGACCGGAGAGACCATGAGCATCGGGCGGACCATGGAGGAGAGCCTGCTGAAGGCGATCCGTTCTCTCGAGGATGGGAAAAATCACATCCACCTGGCCAAATTCGATGTCAGAAACCTCTCCTCCAAAGAGCCCCCGGAAGACCGCAAAGAGGCCGTCGCGAAACTTCTCGATTATATTGAGGAAGGTACGGATGACCGGATCTACGCGATATCTGAACTTCTCTGGCTCGGCGCAGATCCCCATGTGATCTACACAAGGACGAAGATCGATATGTATTTCCTGAGCCGGATCAGGAAGATCGTAGATCTTGAAATGGAGATAGAGAAGGCAGCCGGGAAGGGAGGCTGTCCGGTCAGCAGAGACCTGCTGTATGAGGCAAAGCGAATGGGGTTCTCGGATTCCTACATTGCGGAGCTGACCGGGTGCGGGGAGGAGGATGTCAGAAAACTGCGAAGCGGGTATGGCATCCGTCCGGTCTACAAGATGATCGATACCTGCGCGAGTGAGTTCGAGAGCTATGTGCCGTATTTCTATTCTACGTATGAGGATGAGAACGAATCTGCCGCCTCCGGCCGCCGCAAGATCATTGTCCTTGGCTCCGGACCGATCCGGATCGGACAGGGTGTTGAATTCGATTACTCCACGGTCCATGCCGTAAAAACGATCCGCGAAATGGGTTATGAAGCCATTGTCATCAACAACAATCCGGAGACGGTCTCCACCGATTATACGACGGCGGATAAGCTGTATTTTGAACCTCTGACGGTTGAGGACATCCTGAACATAACAGACCTTGAAAAGCCGGACGGCGTGATCGTTTCCCTGGGCGGCCAGACAGCGGTGAACCTGGCGGAGCCGCTCTCAGCCAGAGGTGTTCCGATCACGGGGACCGGACCGGAGGCCATATTCGCGGCGGAAGACCGGGATGCTTTTGAAAACCTGATCGGACAGCTTGGAATACCGCATCCTGCGGGAATTGCCGTGACAAATATTCAGGATGGAATTAAGGCTGCGGCCTCCATCGGTTATCCGGTGCTGGTCAGGCCCAGCTATGTTCTCGGCGGCAGAGCCATGGAGATCGTCGCGAATGAGGAGATGCTGAAAAAGTATCTTCGCAGCGCGGTGGAAGTGGATGAGAAGAGACCGGTGCTCATTGACCGGTATATCACAGGAAAAGAGGTGGAGGTGGACGCTGTCTGCGACGGGGAGGATGTATTTCTTCCCGGCATCATGGAACTCGTGGAGCGCACAGGCGTCCACTCCGGCGACAGCATCAGCGTCTACCCGCCGTATTCGATATCAGAAAATGTCATGTCGGTGATCCGGGATTACACGGAAAGGCTGGGAAAGGGTATCGGCATCCGTGGCCTTTTCAACATTCAGTTCATCGTTGACCCCGAGGAAAACGTGTATGTGATCGAGGTGAATCCGCGGGCGTCCAGGAGCGTCCCGTTCCTGTCAAAATCGACAGGCCTGCCTCTCGTTGACATTGCCGTGAAGGTCATGCTCGGCGTCAGCCTGAGAGAACAGGGGTACACCGGGATGAGTCCCGTCAGAAATGACATGTGGTATGTCAAAGCACCCGCGTTCTCGTTTGAAAAGCTGAACGGGATGGATGCGTATCTGTCTCCCGAAATGAAATCGACCGGAGAAGCCATCGGGTATGACCGGAGCCTGAATATGGCGCTGTATAAGGCGCTTCAGGCATCCGGAGTACGTATGAAGGAATACGGGACCGTCATGGTCACACTGGCGGATGAAGACAAGGAAGAAGCGCTGCCGCTCGTAAAGAGGTTCTATGAGCTGGGCTTTAACATTGAAGCAACAGCGGGAACCGGCGCTTTCCTGAAAAAGCACGGGATCCGGACACGCATCCGCGGCAAGATCAGCGAAGGAAGCGATGAGATCCTGCGGGCGATCCGGGCGGGGTACGTCAGCTACATCATAAACACAAGGGCTGTTCTCTCCGGTGTCCATTACGACGACGGGATCGCGATCCGGAGGTGTGCCATCATGAACGGAATTACGATGTTTACGTCGCTTGACACGGTCAGGATCCTGCTTGATGTGCTGGAGGACATTACTCCGCGCATAGGAGTGATCTGAAAAGCGGCCCGAGAGAATATGAGAGGATGGGATTATGGAATATACGATCGAAGAGGTAATTAAATACGCACAGGAGGAAGACGCCAAATTCATACGGCTTGTATTCCGTGATGCCTACGGAGTGCAGAAGAACATTGCTGTTGCCCCGGGGGAGATCCGGAAGGCCTTTGAGGAGGGAATACCCATCAACGCCCGCCAGATCGCCGGATTTGAGGACTGCCCCTTTGCCTGCCTGTACCTGCGTCCGGATTCCTCCACGCTCACTACGCTTCCGTGGCGCCCGGACAGCGGCCGGGTGCTCCGTATGCTCTGCGATGTGTATACGCCGGACGGAGAGGAATACCCGTCCGATACAAGAAGCATCCTGAAAAAGGCCGTACAGAAGGCAAAAGAGGCAGGCGTGGAATTCAGGTTTGGCACAGAGACAGAGTTCTATCTGTTTTCACAGGATAATGACGGGAAACCGACAAAAGTACCATACGACAATGCCGGCTACATGGACATCGCGCCGCTGGATAAATGTGAAAATGTCAGACGCGAGATCAGCCTGACCATCGAGCGGATGGGGCTGCGGCCGGAGCGGTCCCACCATGAGCGGGGACCGGGACAGAACGAGATCGATTTTCATTACGGAAAGCCCCTGAAGGCCGCCGATCAGATGACCACTTTTAAGATGGTCGTCAGCACGGTGGCGGACAGGTACGGGCTGACAGCGGATTTTTCTCCTGTGCCGCTTCCGGACAGGCCGGGAAACGGCTATCACATCAACATGTACGCCGTCGACAAAGATGGAAATGATGTGGTCAGGTACGCTGCCGCGGGGATTCTTGAAAAGATCCTGGACATGACCGTTTTCCTGAATCCGTCTGAAGAATCCTATGCCAGATTCGGAAACAATCTCGCGCCGGACAGGGCAAACTGGTCCGGCGCAGGAGAGTCTGAGCTTATGTATATTGAAACCTATAAGGGAAGGACGCGCGCGGAGCTTCGCTCTCCGGACGCGCTGAGCAACCCGTACCTGGTCTGCGCGCTGCTGATCCACGCGGGGCTTTACGGCATAGAGAACCGCATTCCTCTTCCGGAAGAGATGGACGCAGCGAGTGCCTATCTGCCCGGATCCAGAAAGGAAGCCGGAGGAATAGCGGCAAAGAGCAGTTTTATCAGGGACATCATCCCTGAAGGGATCCTCAGGAAATACATTAAAAGTACCTGATACACTCCCGGAACCATGCGATGCTTGAAAATCACATGTCCGGGCAGCCGTAAAGGCCGCATGCAGGAAGAAAGAAGGAGGAGAGATGTCAAAAAGTGAAGATGCGGCGCGCTGCGTTCTGATCGTATCTGCCTCCGAACAGTTTACCGCTGCTGTCAGGAAGCTGTTAAAGGGGGTCATTATGCTGGACGCGAAAAAGAGCGCAGCGACAGCCAGACGCATGATCCTGGAAAGGTATTATGACCTTGTCATCATTAACGCTCCGCTTCCGGATGAACCGGGAGAAGACTTTGCCATTGATGTTACGCGCGACTGCAATGCTTCTGTACTCCTTGTCACTTCCGGCGAGGTGTACGAGGATGCGCTTGAACATGTTACGGATTTTGGCGTTCTTGTAATCGCGAAGCCGCTGACATACCGGCGGCTTGATCAGGCGATCCGCTTCCTGTCCGCTGTTCAGAACACGGTCCACAGGATGGAAAAGCAGCTGCAGACAGAACATGAGAAAATGGAGGAGCTCAGGATCGTCAGCAAGGCAAAGCTGGTGCTGATCGAACAGAAGCATATGACAGAGGATGAGGCACACAGGTTTATAGGAAAACAGGCGATGGACAGTGGCATATCCAGGCGGCGGGCAGCCGAGCGGATACTGGATGAACTCGAATAGCTCTTATCCCGGGCGGCAATACAACCAGCGGTTGATTGCCGTTTTTTCTATTTGCGGTATCCTTATAGCAGACTGCCCTTGCGGCCTGTGTGCCGCGAGGATGTGACTGTTTGACTGAAGGAGGTGCCGGAATGGAAAAGAACGAATCAGGGAGAAGGATCACAGATGAATCAGGCAGGCCGGATATGACGGAGTTTCGCGCAGACAAAGGCAGTACAGAGCCTGCTGAGAGACCCGGCCAGGACGGTTCAGCGAAGATGACCGAATCTGGGGATACAGGTGCGCTGACCGGCAGACCCGGCACACAGGAATCGACGGATGAGGATGAGTGCTTCTGGGAACCGTTTTTCGGTCTGGAAGAACTGAATCTGGATCTGGAAGAGGAGGAAGAA
>CADCOP010000129.1 GCA_902803065.1 uncultured Lachnospiraceae bacterium
AGCGCTGCACATTCTGCGCACGTGATCGTGTGCTGTGTGCAGCGCATTTGCGTATTACATTTATGTTTGGTTAACAGGAGGGTACGGATTATGAAAGTTGAATCGAGCCACTATCTGGCGGAACACAGGGGTGTTCTGAAGGAACTGCTCGGAGCGCTTCTTGAGAGGTACAGCTTTGCATCTGTTCTCGCGACGGATGTGGAGGCTAAAAATTATTCCGTGAGCCGGTCGGGAATCCGCATCGCGGAAAACAATATTTTCGGAAAACGAGGCTATACGGCGAGAGTATTCTGCGGCTCAGGGTATCTTGAGTACAGCGCGAATACGATCGCGGCAGAGGATATTCCGCAGATCCTTGCATATTTTGAAAAGTCTCTGGAGGAACTCGCCGGACGGTATGAGCAGTATGAGACACCCCCGGCGGAGGATGAGCCTGCAGAGTTTATTAAATCGACACAGTTCGATACAGACCCGAGACAGCTCGGAGATGAAACGATCGTCTCCAGGCTCTGCGCTGTCCGCGAACACATGCTTAAGGCGGAGGAAATGCTTCTGGAATGCTCCGTTCGGTACAATTTCCAGATCCATCACAAGCTGTTTCTTTCTGAGCACAGAGATCTCGAGCAGAATGTCATGTTCGGGGACTGCGCCGCGGTCTGCCTGGCCCGCAGGGGGGAGGAGATCAAGGATGGATATGCCTCCGCGTCCCTGCTCGGAGGAGCAGAACTCCTTGACAGACTGGAAGGCTGCGCAGGGGAAGCGCTGGAGGCCGCAAAGGCAGCGCTGATCTCAGAGCCGCTCGTGCCCGGAGAATATGAGTGCATCTGCACGCCGACCGTAACCGGCATGATCGTTCACGAAGCCTTCGGCCACGGCGTTGAGATGGACATGTTTGTCAAAGACCGCGCGCTCGCCCGCTCCTGCATGGGGCAGCAGGTTGCTTCCAGCCTTGTCACTATGAAGGATGGCGCGGCTTCGGATTACGAGGACGTAGCTTCCTATTTCTTCGATGATGAGGGGAACCTCGCCAAAAACACGGTGATCATAGATAAGGGAATCCTTGTGTCGGGTATCTGCGACGGTGTATCCGCGGCGCGTCTGGGCGTCCCGCCCACGGGCAACGGACGCAGGCAGTCCTTTGAACATAAGGCATATACCCGCATGACAAATACATTTTTCACAGAAGGAACCGATGAGGTCGATGACATGATCCGTTCCGTGAAGGACGGACTGCTTCTCGACTGCCCGACAAGCGGCATGGAGGATCCGAAGAACTGGGGCATCCAGTGCATGGTATCTTTCGGGCGTGAGATCAAAGACGGTGCCCTCACCGGCCGTGTGTTTGGCCCCATCGTTCTGACCGGATACGTGCCGGATCTACTCAGGTCGATCAGCATGATATCGAAAAAAGTCGAACACTGCGGTTCCGGCGCCTGCGGAAAAGGCTGGAAGGAATGGGTCAAGGTCTCTGACGGAGGCCCGTACATCAAAGCGAGAATACGTCTGGGCTGAGAGGAGAAATGGCATGAATCAGATATTGCAGATACTTGAAAAAGAAGGCCTGTCTGCCTGGCGTCTGACGCAGCAGCAGACAGATTCGGCAGAGCTGTATTTTATAAAAAAGAAGCTGGATCTTCCGAGATACACTAAGATCACGGAGACCAGGCTGGAAATATTCCGTGATTTCGAGGAAGACGGACAGAAATTCAGAGGGTCTACGGAGATCTTCATAGAGCCGGGTTCGTCCGCGGAGGAAATTGAAAAGAAGATCAGGGCGGCATATTATGCGGCGTCATTTGTAAAGAACCCTTTCTACGAGCAGCCTGAGAAGACCGTGTCTGAAAAGGTGCCTTCGGCAGCGGATTACAGCGGTCAGTCGGTCACCGCCGCGGCAGAGGCCGTGGCAGATGTGCTCCTCTCGGTTCGGGAAGATGATACGGCGTTCATCAATTCAGCTGAGATCTTTATCCGCCGCAGCACAGTGCGGATCCTGGATTCAAACGGAACGGACGTCAGCTACGACCACGATTCGATCTGGGGTGAATTCGTTGCCCAGTGCATCTCGCCCTCAGACGTAGAGCAGTACCGCCAGTTCTCCTATGGAAATCTGGATACGGAAGCGCTCAGGGAGCGCCTGGAGAGCGGCATCCGTGACGTGCGCCTGCGCGCCGGGGCAAAGAACGCCCCGAAGGCAGGAAAATACAATGTGATCCTGACAGGGGAGAACCTCCGGGAAGTCCTCACATATTATATGGCCAGGTCCTCATCGGCCATGATCTACCCGAAGTATTCCACGTGGAAGACCGGGGATGCGGTGCAGGGGGAGAATGTGGAAGGTGAAAAGATCAACCTGACCCTCGCATCCGAATATCCCTTCAGCGCGGAAGGAATCGCCATGAAAGACCGTGAGCTGATCCGGGACGGGAAACTGTGCGCGATCCATGGCAATTCACGGTTCGCGTACTATCTGGGGATCGAGCCCACGGGATCGTATGAGAAGCTGATCCTGGATGCAGGAAGCATATCCTATGAAGACATGAAACGCGGCGGAGCGCTGGAGGCAGTCAGCTTTTCGGATTTCCAGATGGACCCGATGGACGGTCATTTTGCCGGCGAGATGCGTCTCGCGCTGCAGACAGCGGCGGATGGAACAGTGACAGCCCTGACCGGAGGATCGGTCAACGGAAATATTATTACTGCCCAGAAAAAGCTTGTATTTTCAAAAGAAAGATACTCTGACAGCACCTATGAGGGGCCGCTGGCAGTCATGATCGCGGATGTGACCGTTGCCGGAGAATGATCATCCGGCTTTGCGCAAAGTGTAAAAGAGGGAAAGAATGAAGAGATTATTTAAGATCATCGGTATCGTACTGCTAGTGATCATCCTCGCGGCAGCAGCCCTGATCGGCGTACTGTCGCTGACAGAGTATAAGCCGGCGGAGACAGAAACGGTCGAACTGACCGGCGAAGGGAGCAGGACTCTCTCTGCGGGTGACTCATTCAGCCTGCTGACCTGGAACACAGGATACGCCGGCCTCAGCAAAACAGCGGACTTCTTCATGGATGGCGGCAAGGGAGTAAAAACGCAGGATAAAGCCTCCGTGCAGAATAATATCGCAGCTTTTGAAAAGCTGCTGACGCAGGAGGACGCGGACATCGTATTCCTGCAGGAGACAGACCGGAATTCCTCCAGGTCCTATGGCATTGACCAGTATGAACAGATAGGGGAAGCCCTCAGCGGCACACAGAGGTGCTTTGCAAACAATTTTAAGGTCCTGTTTATCCCTTACCCGGTCCCGCCCATCGGCAAGGTGGATTCCGGAATAGCCACATATTCAAAGTTTGCGGCATCGGAAGCGGTCCGGGTCAGACTGCCAAATCCCTTCTCATGGCCCATTCGCATGGCCAACCTGAAGCGTTGCCTCCTCGTAACGAGGATTCCGGTGGAAGGAACGGACAAAGAGCTGGTCCTGATCAATCTGCAT
>CADCOP010000130.1 GCA_902803065.1 uncultured Lachnospiraceae bacterium
TCGCCTTTGTCTCTTCCAGATGGTCAGCCGTATTTCTTCCCCTGCTCATGTTGTAGTCTGTCGGGCCGAACTGTACCATATCAACACCCGGGATGGAGCAGATCTCTTCAAGCTGGTCCATTGCGCTCTGCTTTTCGATCATGAACGCAAGCACTGTATCATCAATGCGCTGCGCATGGCCCATCTGGGACAGATAGACCTGTGTTCCGATAAACCGGCGGCTCGGGCATCCGAAACGGCCGTGCATTTCCGGAGTATCTGATTTTACCATCTCGATGGTCTCCCGGACCTCATCGGCGGTGTGATGATCCGCGAACAGGATCGCCTGGAAACCTGCCGCGATTGCCTTCTGTGCCACATAGCCGCGGTTCTGGAAATCCACCTTCATCATGGATCCCATACCGTGAAGCTCTGCCGCGCGGGCAATGTTCTCCAGATCCAGTGTCGTATAAGGGGAATATTCTCCCACGTACTCAATGTAATTAAAGTTACCTGTTACACCGATCGCTTCGGTGTAGAAGGGCCAGGTGCTCCAAACGCGGGTGGATGTTGTATATTCGTTATTGCTGATCATTTTACGAATAATGTTTTCAGTCATTGGTTTGATCCTCTCTGTGCTTTATATGAAGGGTTCCGGCAGGGCTTAAGCCGCAGCCTTTTTAGATTTCCTGACCTGGCTGAGTACTGTCAGAATAATGGTAAGCAGCGCGCCTGCGAGGCAGATCGCCGCGATGGGTGATGACAGGATCGGCAGCCATGCTCCGTCCGTTTTCATCAGTGAACGGCGGAGGTACAGTTCCAGCATCGGGGCAAGAATGAAGCCCACGATCATCGGTGCCAGCGGGTAATCATTGATCTTAAGCAGATATCCGATCAGACCGAAGATGACCATGATCAGGATGTCCAGTGTATTGTTGTTTCCGCAGTAGGATCCTACAAAGCAGCATACGATCGCGACCGGAAGCAGAAGCATGGAAGGAATGGACAGCATCTTGATGAAGATCGACAGTCCGAAGTATTCCATGACAAAGAACAGAACATTTGCGAGGATAAAGCCCGCAAGAATAGCGTACACCAGCTGGCCCTGCGTCTTGAACAGCAGCGGGCCCGGCGCGATGTCGTGCATCTGGAAGCCTGCCAGGATCACTGAGGTAGCGTTGTCTCCGGGGATACCCAGCGTAAGGAGGATGATCATGGCGCCGCCTACCGTCGCATTATTTGCGGTCTCAGCCGCGATTACGCCGTCAACCTGTCCCTTACCGAAGGAATCCGGATCTTTGGAAGCATTTTTCGCGTATGAATACGCCATCAGATTGGAGATGTTTCCGCCAAGGCCAGGCAGGATACCTACCAGAAGACCCATCAGGGAAACCGGGATGATCATCTTGATCCTCTGGAAATACTGGCGGAGTGTGAAACGTTCGCTGCTGTTCGCGTCCGTACCTGAGAAATCAAGTGCCTTGATGTCATCTTTATCACGGGCATTTCCCATGATCTGGGAAACAGCAAACAATCCGATCAGTACCGGAATCAGCGAGAAACCGTTTGCGAGCTTTGTGATGCCGAATGTATATCTGTATACCGAGCTCAGACCGTCGGTTCCCACGCAGGAAAGGCAGATACCAAGCAGGCAGGCCATCAGGCCCTTGACCAGGTTGTCGCCGGCCAGTGAGGATACCGTACACAAGGCCAGAAGGATAATTCCGAAATAATCAAACGAGCTCAGTTTCAGAGCTACCTTCGCAATGTAAGGCCCGAGGAAGGAAAGGACTACCGCACCGAAAATTCCTCCCACAAAGGAGGAAAGGATCGCGGCGCTGAGCGCTGTGCGCGCTTTTCCTTTCTGCGCCATCGGATAGCCGTCAAAGCAGGTAGCAATAGAGGACGGTGTCCCGGGAATACCGAGAAGTACAGCCGAGATCAGGCCGCCGGAGCTTCCGCCGACATAGACCGCTACCAGGAAACAGATGCCGTCGATAGAGGACATTCCGTATGTGAAGGGAAGCATGACCGCAAGAGCGGTAAACGCGGATAATCCGGGAAGCGCTCCTACGATCAGTCCGCCAAATGTACCAACGATCATCAGCAGCAGCGTGTGCAGCCGGGCAATCGTCAAAAAACCACCGATCAATGCCATAGTATTCGCCTCCTCAGAACAGCTTGCCTGCCGGCAGCTTGATGTTAAACACGCGGTAGAACACGGTGTTCAGGAAAATCGGGAACACAACGGATACGATCGCGACAATGATGAGTGTCTTTTTATTTTTCCGTTCCGCCTCGGGCATCAGAACCCAGCTTGAGCCTGCCAGATACAGGATGGAAGTAATAA
>CADCOP010000131.1 GCA_902803065.1 uncultured Lachnospiraceae bacterium
CAAAACGCGGCATAAGCTGGCAAAAAATTGCATGATAAAAATTTTATTCATTTGCCACGGCAATATCTGCCGGTCGCCGATGGCTGAATATGTTATGAAGGATCTTGTTTCGGCAGCAGGGCTTGAGGACCTGTTTTACATTGATTCTGCAGCTACGAGTTCTGAGGAGATCGGTAATTCTGTCTATCCTCCTGCCCAGAGGAAGCTTCGCGAGGTGGGTATCCGGAATATAAACCACCGTGCGAGAAGGATGGAGCGGTATGATTATCAGCGATTTGATTACCTGATCGGGATGGAGCAGTATAACATCAGGAACATGCTGCGTATTCTCGGGTCGGACCCGGAGGGGAAGGTGGCCAGGCTGCTTGATTTTTCGAACCGCCCCAGGGACATTTCTGACCCGTGGTACACAGATGATTTTGATACGGCGTATGACGACATCCTCGAGGGATGCACCGCGCTGCTTCGTCACATCAGGAAGGAAAATGGTATATAAACGCTGTTATTCGATGGTGCTGCACGAGGGATAACCACAAAACTTACAGCCGCGATTTATCTGTTTAAAGGAATGCAGTATTTCTCTTGAAGTTGACCACAAAAGGTGCTATAATCTCCAACATGTAGTTAATACGGCGACAATTGTTCGCCGGAAAAATACAAACGCCACGTGAAACAGTGGAAAAGAGGAGGTTATTATGAAAAAGAAAGTCTTAGCTGCTATGCTCGTTCTTACCATGGCTGCAGGAACGACAGTCCTTGCTGATGATGTGGTCACCATCGGCGTTTTCGAACCGGCCTCCGGTGATAACGGCGCCGGCGGAAAGCAGGAAGTTCTCGGTATGCAGTACGCGAATTCCGTACAGCCGACAGTTGAGATCGGCGGCACAGAGTACACAGTGCAGCTCAATATCGTTGATAATGAATCTTCCACAGATAAAGCTCCGTCCGCAGCGGCAGAGGCAGCAGAGGGCGCTTCCATCGTTCTTGGTTCCTATGGTTCCGCTGTTTCCATCGCTGCAGGTGATGTTTTCATCAACGCAGGTGTTCCGGCAGTTGGCGTAACATGCACAAACCCGCAGGTTACGGATGGAAATGACAACTATTTCCGTATCTGCTTCCTGGATCCGTTCCAGGGCACCGTTCTTGCAAACTTTGCTGCTGAGCAGTTCGAAGCCAAGAAAGCATATGTCCTGACAAAGCTCGGTGATGACTATTCCGCAGGCCTTGGCCACTATTTCTCAGCTGCTTTCAAGGATCTGGGCGGCGAAGTCATTGAGGAGACATTCCCGGAAGGAAATGCTGACTTCACATCCTACATCGCAACAGCGATCAATGAAGGTGTTGACGTTATCATGGCTCCGACATCCACCGAAGCTGCACAGCTGATCATCGAGGCAGCTGCTGCACAGGGTGTTACGGTTCCGCTTCTTGCAGGCGACACATGGGATTCCAACGTTATCCTGAACGCTGCAAAAGGAAAAGATATCCAGGTCTATGTAACAACATTCTATCAGGAAGGCGCGAACGAAGAGTTTGATGCTTCCATCAAGGAATGGATCAACGCTGACAGCACAGCTCTGGCAAACAACGGCGGTGACGATACGATCGCAGCTGTTACGGTCATGGGTTATGATGCATATTTCGTAGCACTGCAGGCAATGCAGAATGCAGGATCTGTAGATCCGGCTGATGTTCTGGCTGCACTTCCGACAACAGAGTACACCGGTATCACCGGAGCTATCGCATTTGATGAGATCGGCGATGCAGTCCGTGACACAGCATTCGTTAAGGTTGCTGATACTGAGAGCGGTGCATGGAACTTTGTTACTGAGCAGGGTGTTGAGTGATCTGCCTGTTTTGTTCCTGAACTGTTAAAATGAACAGATGGGGCTGCCGCAGCCGGGTATTGATCCCGTTTACGGCAGCCCGTTCATTATCCATGATTGTCCCTGATTGTCCCTGATAATGGAAGGAGCTGAGTATGAGCTTTTTCAGTAAAAATCTGCCGTACCTGCTTGCCGGCATATCCGTGGGCGGGCAGTATGCGCTGATAGCGATCGGATATACGATGGTCTATGGCATCCTGCGCCTGATCAACTTCGCGCACGGAGACATCTTTACCGTAGCCGGCCTGGTCATGGTCTATGCTTCAACAGCGTTCCCGCTGTATATCTCCATACCGCTGACCCTCATCGTAACGGTCATTCTGGGTATGGTCGTTGAGAGAGCGGCTTATAAACCGCTGCGGAATGCCCCGAGAATGTCGGTCATGATATCCGCCATCGGTGTTTCCTACCTTCTGCAGAACCTTGCGCTGTATATTACCGGCGGCCTGGCAAAGACGTACCCCGCCATACCGTTTATATCCAATACGGTGACCATCGGACCGGCGACAACGAAGATCGTTACCATAGTGACGCCGGTACTTACGATCATCCTGGTCGTTCTGCTCATCCAGCTGATCAATCATACCAAGATCGGCATGGCCATGCGGTCGGTCGCAAATGATTTTGAGACGAGCCGCCTGATGGGCATTAAGGTCGATAACGTCATCAGCATGACTTTTATTATCGGCTCCTTCCTCGCCGCTGTCGGATCACTGCTGTATTTTACGAATTATCCGTCGGTTGTTCCCACATCCGGCGCAATGCCCGGTCTGAAAGCTTTCGTTGCTGCAGTTTTCGGCGGTATCGGTTCTATTCCCGGGGCTGTGATCGGTGCCTTCATCATCGGTATATCTGAAAATATTATCAAAGGACTTGGCTGGACGACCTTCTCGGATGCATTTACGTTTGCGCTGCTGATCGTTGTCCTGATCTTCCGCCCGACAGGTCTGTTTGGCGAAGGTGCCAAGGATAAAGTCTGAGAGGGGTGGCTGCGATGAAAGTGACAAGCAGAAAAGATATGATCATTTCCGCAGTGCTTCTTGCAGTGCTGTTCGGAATAGTAGCTGTTCTTGATGTGAATCTGTCATCGACAGGCATTGCCATGACAGTTCTTAAGAAGGGATGCATCTATTCCCTGGTTGCTGTATCCATGAACCTGCTGAACGGATTTACAGGGCTTTTTTCCCTGGGGCAGGCGGGTTTCATGCTGATCGGCGGATATACCTACGCGATCCTGACCATTCCGGTCGAGGCAAGAGATTCCGTGTACCAGTATTTTGAGGGCGGCATCATCCGGTTTGCCGTTCCGTTCTGGGTCGGAATCCTGGCTGCCGGCTGCGTGGCGGCTCTGTTCGCGTGGCTGATCGGACTTCCGGTCCTGCGCCTGAAGAGCGATTATCTGGCGATCGCGACTCTCGGCTTTGCGGAGATCATCCGTGCTTTCTTCCAGTGGGATAAGCTCGGCGTTCTCACGAACGGCTCCAACATGCTCCGCAAATATCCCAGCTTCCAGAAGCTCATGTTCCCGTTTACGGTCGCGGTGATCTGTATTGCGGTCATCGTGCTGCTGATCCATTCTTCTTATGGCCGCGCTTTCATGGCCATCCGGGATGATGAGATCGCTGCGGAAGCAATGGGTATTAACCTCGCTTTCCATAAGAGACTGGCTTTCTGCATCTCTTCGTTCTTCGCGGGAATCGGCGGCGCGCTTCTGGCCATGTACCAGACGACGATCCAGGCGTCTGCGTTCAAATCCAGCATGACCTATGAAATCCTTCTGATCGTCGTGATCGGCGGTCTCGGATCGGTTACGGGAAGTGTGATAGCGACATTCCTGTTTTACGCGTGTTCCGAATGGTGGCTCCGTTTCCTTGATTCTGAGCTGATGATAGGCAGCTTCCAGGTTCCGCTCCTTCGAAGCGGTTTCCGAAAAGTCGTTTTCTCTGTTATTATCATGCTGATCGTTCTGTTTGCCCGCAAAGGACTGATGGGAGACCGTGAGTTCTCCGTGGCGGGGATCCGTGAGTTCTTCAGCAAGAGAAAGAGAAAGGGGGCGTGATCATGACTGATAATATCCTCCGTGTGGAAAATGTGACGATGCAGTTCGGAGGCGTCGTTGCTGTCAACAATCTTTCTCTGGACGTGAACAAGGGCGAGATCGTTGCCCTGATCGGACCAAACGGTGCCGGAAAAACAACAGCA
>CADCOP010000132.1 GCA_902803065.1 uncultured Lachnospiraceae bacterium
CTATGACCTGTAAAGGTAGATCGTCAGGTCGGCGTATGCTTCCAGTATGTATTCGTCGTCCTCTGTGATGTATTCCTCCGGGGCTTTGAGGATATGGACTGTATAGTGTCCCACAGGTTCCTGGAACAGGGCGGTTCCCGATTCATCGGTTTCCCCCATCATGCAGGCCGTGTCGGAACAGAACTGCACCATGACTCCGGGGACGGGATTCTCATCTTCGTCCAGGACGATAACACGGTATACGGAATCGTCATTTGTCTCAACGCGCGCAGCCAGCTGGCTCTCTTCCTCCTGCTCAGATGCTTCTTCCGGCACTTCCTCAGGGAGAATGACAGCAGTGGGGCCATCTCCCGCAAGAAGAGCTTCAACCATAGGTTCATATGTATCGATCATGGCCCCGACGATGGGCGTGCCAATGATCTCTCCTTCGCGGTTGACAAAATAGGTCGTCGGATAGGCGGTCAGATAAAAGATGTCACTGAAGTTTTCCGGAGGCAGAAGGTTGATATAGGTAACTCCCTTTTCCTTCAGGGTCTCCAGGCCGGATGCAAGGGCAGCTTCCTCATCACCGTCCGAGAGCAGGCCGACGACAGCGCAGTCTTTTTCGGCCAGCCGGCCGTTGATCGCCTCAAGTTCCTCCATCTCGTCGATGCAGTAGCCGCACCAGCTGGCCCAGATGTTGACCATGGTGATCTCATGAGCGCCGAACAGCTCCTCACTGTTCACGGGATTGCCATCCGTATCTGTCGTCTCAAACTGAATCCGTCGGCCGCTCATGCTGTCCATGGGATCGACCGGCGTTCCGAATTCGGAACCATCGAGCAGTTCTCCGGTAAGAGACCTGAGCGTTTTGAATTCCTCCAGGAACACGGCATCTGTGTCCTCCGGGAGCGACTCGCCTGTTTCATAGAGGTAATGCGTGCAGTCCCCGGCGGTGCAGATCTCCTGCGCTGCGGAAGGGTCAAGTTCGCCGTCCGCGTATTCGTTGACCTCATCGAATGTCAGGCCGTTATCGGCAGAAAGGATCAGGACGAGCCATGCGCTGCTGTTCCAGAAGTTATTGAACTCTTCCTCAGTAGGATTCGTATTCTCTGTGTAGGTATCATATGCTTCCTGATCCATGGCAAAATAGAGAAGAGCCGTCTCGTAGATCCCGGCACCGCCTGTGACATCAAAGCCCCCGTACGGAATGATAACGCCGTGTGTATTTTCAAATTCCTCAGGCAGATGCAGCGTGATTCCGGCTTCCGGAAACTCCAGCGTTCCATCGGCAGCGTCATCCGCGGCAGCAAGCGCGGCGGTACTGCCCGGTAAAACCAGACCAAGCGCCATGCAGAGGGAAAGCAGCCATGCAGCCCGTCTGTTACTCTTTTTCATAGGGAATTCCTCCTTCATCCACAGTTCTGGTAATCATATAGATTGTGTTTCTTGATTTTTATAATACCGTAAACCGGGAGAAAAAGGAAGTGAGTCATCTTGGCCACCGTTCTTCTTGCGCAGGCAGCGGCCGGTAGCTGTCATCTTCGTTGACCTGGTACCAGTATGCTACGCCTGTAACGTCATCCTGCCTCTCAAACAGGCCTTTATAAGATACTCCGATCTGCTGAAGGGTGACGCGGATGTCCTGTTCAAAGCAGATGGGGTCCGGGATATGAAAGCGGTACATCCCTCTCATGGGCGGACAGTCGCTGTTATGATACGGGTTCGTTATCAGATCATCTTCCTTTGCATAGAACGGATATCCGAGGAATGGTGTTGTGTATGTCTGCTCGATCGTTCTTCCGCCTTCATGCTTTGCAAAGCTCCAGGATCCCCCCACATAGTCTTCCATGCCCGTACCGCATATCGTCGGGAAGTTCTCGTCTCCGTCTATGTAGAACTTGACTTCGCCTTCGCCCCACCAGTAGCGTTCCAGCGTCTGAAGAGCAATGTAGGTCCCGACATAGGCACCGCTGCCTCTGACTCCGTCAAGAATGGTATAATCTTTTCCTTTCGTCGTACAGCGCTCGCGATTCCACCTGGCATGGAAGTACATCATATTCTCAGGCATCTCATCATACAGCATGTAATCGATCTGATAGAAGAATGCCGGAATCGGGTTTCTGTGCTGATTGACAAGTTCAATACGCGCCCGCGTCCGGAAGGGCATGGAAAAATAGCTGTTCAGCCCTCTGGAAGGAACGACAGTGACGGGCATGGAATTGACATAGCATTCCTTTGCAAAACCGCAGCAGAAAAAATCGCCCAGCGGCACTTCCACGGCGGGCATTTTCTGATCATCCCACCGGAAACGAAGCACAAGGTCCCGGAGCACAAAGCAGTCCTGCTCCGACGTTTTATTATCGACCGTGATCCAGATATGATTGATGCATCCGGCGCCGCGTATATCCGCCAGCGTAACTGTTTCTCCTGGCATGATATCCTTCAGACAGGGGCTCCCTTTTCTGCCAGTCCCCAGATTGCTGGCTGCCATACCGCCTTTTCCCTTTTCCCCTGTCCGGTTTTCCGCATTGATCGCGCGGCTTCTTCCTCTCTTCAGAAACGGAAGCTGGTTCAGCATTCTTCTAACCTCCCCTCACCCGGGAATGTTTCTTTGTATTTCTCTGCAGACCGGGTATTTTTCATCCCGGAATGTTTTCACATTCCCCTTCATAAACCTCAAACACATCAGCCCGGACCATGCCGTATTCCACAAATACGCCGGCGCTTCCTGGCTTTGCGGCATAGCATCTTCCGCTGAGCGCGGTATCATTCACATATGCCACAATGATCTCATTCGACGTGAGAATGGTTATCTCTGCAGATGTTCCTTCAAACTTCACGGAGCGTTCTTCATCAAAATACTGGTCCAGCTCGGTCTTTCCCGAACGCTCCAGACAGATTCTGTTATGCTGAGGTTCGAGCCTTAACTGACACCAGTGTTCCAGCCGGTCCCCCTCCGTATGGAACATCACACCGGCTGCCTGTGTGCCTTCTTCCCAGGTAAGGACTGCATGGATCATGCAGACGTTTGGCATAGATGAGAGTCTCGCCCAGCCGAACCCGTCATAGGCGGATCCCCTGAAGCTCATATCTCCTGTGAGCGGATTTTCTTCTGTGCGCGAATCATCTCTTCCGGCGCCCTTCTCCTTCGTCCACAGCCCCTGCATCTTCTCAAAAACGCAGTTTTTTCTGTTTCTGAAACTGGAGCGGATCGTATCCGGCAGCTTTACGCCAAGCGTTCCGTCCTTCCGCTGAACGAGTTCATGCACCAGTACGTTTCCGCCCCAGATATATCTGCCATGGTCACTGCAGTCTTTTCGGATCGATTGCCATCCCACCAGATATCTGTGTGTTCCGTCAGACACGGTTTTTGCCGCGTAGAAATCGCGCCCGTCAAACTTATCATCAAAAGGCGGCGTCTTCCAGGGCCCTTCAAAGGAAGATGCTGTTTTGTATCTTGTCTCCCACTGCTTTTCGTAACTGGAATAGGTCAGATACCAGGTATCGCCCATCCGGAAACAATCCTGGCATTCCATGGTCGGATAGATTCTCGGAGAACAGATGGTCCTGTAATGCTCCCATTCAAGTATGTCATCGGATACATACACCGCAGTACAGCCGCTTCTCTGGACGGCTCCGTCCCTCTCGCAGGCTGTCACAAGCATACAGTATTTCTTCAGCGATTCATTCCAGAATACATGGGGGTCTCTCCAGTGGGGCGGCATGTAATGCTCTTCATCCGGCGCCATGAAAAAGCCGGTATCCTTCTGCCAGTGAAGCATATCCGTGCTGTACGCGCGAAGAATCGCCTGTTCATAACGGCCTTCTTTTCCCCGGTTCCCTTCACAGAAGCCCGTGTAATAAAAATAATACGTCCCGTTCTTCTCGCAGATGCTCCCTGTTGCCGCGTGCCAGTCCTGCTCATCCGGCGTTCCGTTGCGCAGTACAAGCCTCGCGTCACTGTAATGAACAAAGTCTGCCGTCTCAACAGCGTAAATACAGTACTTATAAAGAAACAGAAAAACATATTTCCCGTCATGCCAGCAGGGCATCAGATCTCCGCACATTTCTCCGTGCGGCATGCCCGGATACTGATATTCCGGCGTATAGAAAATATAATTACAGCTTTTCATGTTTTATCCCTTCACCGCCCCGGTCACAACACCTTCAATGATATATTTCTGAAGCGCCAGATATAAGATCAGTATCGGGATCACCGTCATGATCATACCCGCCATCATAAGGCCGTAATCCGAGGAAAAATCACCATGAAAAGCCTGCGCGGCTATGGGCAGCGTGTACAGATCTTTCTTTACAAGGATCAGACTCGGAAGCAGATAGTCATTCCAGATCGCCAGTGCGTCGATAATAACCAGCGTCACCGTGGTGGATTTGAGCAGCGGCATCACGATCAGGGCATATCTCCTGAAGCGGCCGGCCCCGTCTATGGTGGCGCTCTCCTCCAGTTCAACAGGAATGGAACTGGTAATGGCGCCGCTGAACATGAACGTACCCATGCTCACACCGAACCCGACATGCATGAAGATCAGGGTCCATGGGTTATTCAGCACATGGAACTTCATTCCGTAGATCGATACGATGGGGATCATGAGCACCTGAAACGGAATGACCATGGAAGTCACCATCAAAGAAAAAAGCAACTTATTGAGCTTCCACTTATTGCGGGTGAAAAACCAGGCTGTCATGCTGGAAAAAACTACGATCAGCGCTACGGAAACCACGGTAATGAACAGAGAATTTCCGAACACCCTGAGGAAATTCATCCGCTTGAATGCAAGTGCGTAGTTCTCCGCCGAAAAACCCTCCGCTCCAATCAGGGATAAAGGATCTTTAATAACATCCCGCTTCGCCTTAAAGGAATTAACGACGACAAGAAGGAACGGAAACATATATACGATCAGCATTATAAGAAGACCCGTAAAACGGATCCGCTTTGCGCTGCTTTGTCTCTTCGTCATGCTTCCACCTCCCTTTTCTTTGTTATATAGACCTGTAAAAGAGCTATGCAGGCACAGATCACAAACAGAAGGATAGCCTCCGTCTGTCCCAGGCCGTAGTTCTTGTTGGAAAACGCTTTCCTGTATACATACATGGATGCCATGACAGTGGATCCGAACGGATTGCCTTCTGTCAGGGACAGGTTCAGGTCATATGTCATAAAACATCTTGTGATCGACAGGAAAATACAGATGACGAATGACGGGATCATAAGAGGCATGACTACATATTTTCTTGTCTGCTTTTCATTGCAGCCGTCAATGCGGCTGGCTTCCACAAGGCTCTGCGGTATATTCATGAACCCGGCAATGTAGATCAGCATCATGTAGCCGGAATACTGCCATACGGTAACGATAATGAGCGCGCATACCGCCGAAACCGTACTGGAGAGCCATGATTTCTTCAGCATTCCTATATTCACCGCATTTCCGACAGCCACCAGGGCTCTTCCGAACACAAACTGCCAGATGTATCCGAGGACGACTCCCCCGATCAGGTTTGGCGTGAAGAATGCTGCCCTGAAAAAATTCTGTCCCCGGATGCCGGATGTCACAAGCCTTGCAAGGTGAAACGAAACGAAATTAACAAGAAACACTGAAAATGCGGTAAACACCAGCGTCAGTCCCAAGGAATACCAGAATTTTGTATCCGCCGCGGCGACCGCATAGTTGGAAATGCCAACGAAGGCCTTGGTTTTGGATATTCCGTTCCAGTCAGTAAGGGTAAGATAGAGTCCGTACCCGAATGGAACGATGATCGTCATAATAAAAAACACGAGAGACGGTCCTGCGAAAAAAAGAAAAGCTCCGGCATCCTTCAGCCGGATGCCCTTCCTTGCTGTCTTCAGGGTTGTCTTCATGGCTCTCCTCCCTGCAAAGATACCGGCACCCAATTTCTGGCTGCCGGTACCATCATTCGTTACAATATTCGATCAGCTGCGGGCACTCCAGTATGCCTGGACTTCGCCTGCGAGTTCTTCACGATCGATCGCGCCGGAAATGTATTTCTGCAGCAGTGCGCCGACTTCTGTATTGTGATCACTGGGCATTGCCTGATACCAGTATACAGAAGCTCCGTTTTTAACAAATTCGGCGACAGATGCGCTGAGTGCTGCGTCTGCCTCAAGCTCATTATTCGCGAAAGCGGTGATTAAAGAACAGGTCTTTACAGTGAATGTCTGGCCTTCTTCGCTGTATACCAGCCAGTTAAGGAATTCCAGAGCTGCAGCCTGTTCTTCCTCTGAAGCATATGTTGCATCGACAGCAAGCATCTTTGTAGCGCCGCTGACAAGGTTCTCAGCGATCGCCGGATTTTCGGTGCTCATCGGGTACGGCATGATTCCTACGTTATCTGTGAGCTCGCTGACGTCTGTTGCCCAGCTGCCGTTGGGCCAGAACGCAACTGTTCCTTCCTTCAGGTACTCGTCATTCAGGTCGTAGGTCGCGGCCAGCGGGTCATCTCTGTTGATGTTGTTTGCAAGATAGGTATCGATCAGATCCATAAGAGCGTTGAAATCAGCATCTGCCATCAGATCGACTTCTCCGGCCTTAAGAGCGTCAATGAACGCGAGAGATGCTTCTTCGCTGCCATCTTCGCGGGCACAGTATGCCTGGCCGAATACATGGCTTGCAAGTGACCAGTCATCCTGGTTCAGCGCTACCGGAGTCTCCATTCCGCCGTCGACAAGTGTCTGCAGCAGTCCCTGGAAAGCCTCCAGATTGCTGTAATCTTTCCAGTTAAAGGTCTCGCCTGTGATTGCTTCAATGGCATCCGCATTATAGATCAGGCCCATTGCCTCAATGACGAACGGGAAGCCGTAAACCTTGCCGTCAATCGTAAGGCCGTACTGTCCGCCGCCGTCTTTGATCCATTCCTCTCCGCTGAGGTCACACAGATATTCCTGATAATCCGCAACATCCGGATAGTCCATCATCATGATGGTGTAGGGTTCGCCGGAAGCATATTTCTCTGTGATGTGATCTTCTTCGGTGTTGGTGTAGAATTCGACCTCGATGCCGGTAGCCTCAGTAAACTGGGCGCCCATCTCCTCGAGATGATCCTGGATCTCCATTTTCGTATTCAGAAATGTGATCTTCGTTCCTGCAAGATCAGATTCCTCTGCAAAAGCGGTTCCACTGATGGCAGTTCCTGCGATGAGAGCACAAAGCGCAGCAGCAATAACTTTTTTATTCATTTCGTCCTCCTTGTTCTGTTTTTGTGTTTCTTTTGTTCACACGTTTTGTTAAATTTGATTGCACTCATATATTAACAAAACAGCTGCATGCCAGTCAATCACAAACCATGCTTCTCACGTGTTTTCTCTGTATTATCCAAATATAAAAAGGGGAAACTCAGCACGTTTCCCCTAATAATTTAACAATTTTAACACTCTATCAAAGCATGTTTACATT
The DNA here is from genome assembly GCA_902803065.1 of uncultured Lachnospiraceae bacterium. Classification (GTDB taxonomy): domain Bacteria; phylum Bacillota; class Clostridia; order Lachnospirales; family Lachnospiraceae; genus Merdiplasma. The sequence continues at coordinate 7,413 of CADCOP010000132.1, forward strand.
TTTAACATCCGCAATTAACTGTTGCATTCAAAAAACAAGTTTTATATAATTTGAATATGCAGATCATATTCATAAGGAGCGTAGAAATGGCAGCAAAGAAAGCGACAGTACAGGATATTGCAGACTCCCTCGGCCTCTCCAGGACCACAGTTTCCAAGGCATTAAACGGTATCGCAGGCGTATCGGAAAAGACCAGAAACACCGTGTTTGAGCGAGCGAAAGCCCTTGGGTACAAATCATTCATCAACGCGGGAATGGCAGCGGCCGAAGAGCATCCAAGTTCCAAAGGGAACATCGCCCTTTTTCTGAATGTGATACCTGACAGTTTTCACATGTCTTCCTATCTCATGGTATCCCTGGAGCAGGCGCTCGGAAAAATCGGATACTCTCTCTCTCTTCATCTCGTTACAGACGTTGAGATATCCAACCTTACAGCGCCCCCAAGCTTTCACCCCGAAAATGTGGATGCGATCTTCTGCCTGGAAATATATGACAGGGATTACAGCCGGTTTATCTGTTCCCTCGGAAAACCGGTTCTCTTCTCGGACACATACAGCACCTTCGAGCAGGGCGACCTTGCAGCTGACGTGATCGTTGCGGACAATTACCGTGCATCCATCAAGCTGTATTCCTCTATCATCGAGGAGATTCACCCGGCCACGATCGGCTACATGGGTGATCCCGATTTCAGCCTGAGCTTTTTTGACAGGTATAAGGGCTTCCTTGAGATACTGGAAAAATACAAATTCGCCGACAGCTACAAAAAGCATTCCATCATAGCTCCGGAACAGAAATTTCATGATGACATGTGGGTCGAAAACAGGTTCAAGACCCTGGATCTTCCCCGGCTTCTTGTCTGCTCCAATGACAACTTCGCCCTGAAAGCCCTGACATGCCTGGAGCGAATGAATGTAAAAGTACCCGGGGATGTGCTCGTGTGCGGATACGACGGAACACCGGCCATCTCCTCCCTGTATCCGGCGCTGACAACGATCATCGCTCCCAGCCAGGACATGGGAATCATGGCAGCAGAGATCCTCAGCCACAAGATCAAGAACCCATCCCTGCCCAACATGATCATCACAATGAATTCCAGGATCTGGAAAGGGGAAAGGGAATAATTATAGTTTTGCTTTCTCTGATCCTCTCAGTATCAGCCTTGTCGGTACTGAAATGTGAGCAACTTCCGCATCTGAATCGTTTATGTGCCGAAGGAGTATCTCCATGGCCTTCCCGCCCATGTCCTTTTCGGACCGGTCTACTACCGACAGAGGAATTCCTACGTCATTAAGCACATCGATATCGTCAAAACCAATGATCGCCACGTTGTCTCCTGCCCTCATGCCATTCTCGAACATATAGCGCAGCGCTCCGAGAGACATCTGGTTATTCCCGCAGAAGACCGCGGTCGGCGGCTTAGAAAGTGACATAAGTTTCTTCATGCAGCTGTAGGATCTGTCTGCCATCTGGTTCCCGTAAGCTATGTATTTTTTCCGTATGCTGATGCCGTTCTCAGCAAGTGCTCTCCTGTAGCCCAGTTCTCTTTCATAAACCGGGCTGAGAGTCTTCTCGCCTGCAATGATCGCTATGCGTTCATGCCCCTGACGGATCAGTTCACAGGTCGCCTCGTAGGATCCTGTTTCATTATCCGCCATGACGGTGTCCATTCCCTCTCCGCCTTCAATGTAACGGTCCACCAGAACGACTGGTGTTCCGGATTGCTGGTACTCTTTCAGCAGCATGGTGGTTCTTTCATCCCGGACGCCGGCTGCCGTGATCAGGATACCTGCCACATTTCGTTCCCTGATCGCCTGCAGTACTTCATATTCCTTGTCTGCGTCCTCGTTCGTGTTGAAGATCAGTACCTGATAATGGTTTTTATCCGCAACCCTTGTAATGCCTTCGATCAGACCGTAAAAAAACGGATTCTTCAGGTCAGGGACCACCGCCGCCACAACAGCAGATCTCTGAAAACTCAGATCTCTCGCTGTTGCGCTTGGTATATAATTATGTTCCTTCATTACAGCATGCACCCGTTCCCGGGTTGCGGATTTCACGCTTTCGGAGTTATTAATGACCCGGGATACAGTGGCAACAGATACCCCTGCCAGGCGTGCTATTTCTTTGATATTCATTATAAGATCCTGTCTGAATTCAAACCTTTCTGACCCTGAGAGCGATCGTATCTTCAGGTCTTATTCTGTAATCCATGATCCGCTTCATCACAATGTGTGAAACGGATTATCGTTCACTTCACGGATGTTTTTTGATGAATTATACACTATGGCAGAAAAAAATCATAGCATTACATGCTCTGCTGCCATCCAAGCAGAATCTTTGCCACAGCCTGCAGGCGATCCTTTCTGCCTGTGAATATCCATTTTGTCAGCCGGTCGGAGGCATGATCGATTCCGGTCGGTTCACCGATCGTGAGCATGTTGCACTCCATCTCCGCAAATCCTCCCGATTTTCCGTCGTCATTGTATACATGTATGGAATAACCGGTATCTCCTTCAATGAGCGGCGGCTCCTCCGAATACATGGCTGACGGATCGTTCGGATAACAGATGATGATCAGCACAGAAGAATCCGTGTCGGAATCTGCCATATATCCGAAGCGGCCGGTCAGGACTGCCGAGCGATAGGCGATCTTATACCTGCTGTCACCCGTAATGCGCAGACAGATGCCATTTTCCGCGACCGTTTCATGATCTCCCGCCGGCTCATAATGGTCCGTACCGCGAAGCGGCTCATACATCGGGATGAATAATGTTCCTTTCGGGCGGATCTGAAGCAGATCCCAGGACTCGGCAAATATACCCCGATCGCCGGAAACACTCAGGTCTATCACTTCCTCAATACCGCAGTATGACAGTCCGTCCATCAGCTCAGCACAGGAAGGAAGCCTGCGAAGAGGATTTTCCGCCCGGTAGATCATGCGATGCAGATCCGCATGCACTGTCCCGGTCACAGTATTATGGCTCTCCAGATCAAGCTCCATGGACAGGAAGATCCGTTTCTCATCCCGCGTCATCCGGTAGGAACCCGGATCGATGGTCTTCGGTGTATTCAGAGTCTCCCTGAAGCGGGAGCGGTCCTCTATGTTAAACTGTATCTCAGGCGCGATCCACACACGGTCGCCTCCGATATTCCATATCTTTTTGTCGATCAGTTCCTTATACCGGTCCCTGTCTCTTACCGTATCCGGAATCCAGAATATCCCTTCCGGATATGAATCGGAAAACGGTCCGAAGATATGTCCGCCGTGTTCGCTGACGATGACCTGCCAGCCATCACCGACCGTAAGTACTTCGCAGCGCATGCCGCAGTATGAAAATACATCCAATAGTTCTTTCATATTCATACGATCACCTGCCTTTTCCATATAATCTCAGTAAACAGCATAGTCTCAGTAAACAGCATAATCTCAGTAAACAGTTCTTCCTGCCAGAAAAGGCTGCCGGTATTGCTCCCGGCAGCCTTTTTCTGGTCAGTTTTTTATTTCAGAAGCTCCAGTATCAGGTTCTGCGCCGCAATTCCATCATGCTGGTCTACAATTCTTGTGATCTCATCCAGCCCGACACGGTCGACCTTGGACTTGATCAGTTCAAATGCATCGATATTTGCCTGGCATTCTGCCCGGCACTCCTCCCGGATCGGGAATGTATCAAAGAATACAACTCCCTCATAATGATACCGCTCCAGGAAATAGATAAACTCAGCACAGAGCGAAAAGTTGACTGACCCGAAGATCATTCCGCTGTCCTTGTATCCATAGCCGTCATTCATATGAAGACCGAAAAGCCTGCCTCTTGAGGCGGCGAGCGCCAGTCCGAACGAAGGCTCATCATGCTTCATCAGCATATGGCAGAAGTCCAGAGTGCATCCGATATTGGGACGGTCTACACAGTCGATCAGGTACATGGTCATACCGGTGCTGTCGACCATGGCAAACTCCCGCTCTTCATATGGTTTATATTCGATACTGATCTTCAGATCCGGCGCGTAGTCGCAGACTTCCTGTATGCCTTCCACAAGCAGTTTCCAGCACTTCTCGTAATCCGTCTGGAATGCATACTCAAATCCATCATTTTCGAACCACAGAGTCACGACCGATCCGCCGATCTCACGGCACACGTCGCAGCCCTCTTTCGCCAGGTCTATTGCGCTTCTCCGTCTGTCCTCATCCGGATTGGAAAAATTACCGGTCAGCCAGTTTTTGCGCCAGCGCACCGCAAGTCCGTTAACCTTCAGCGGGTGAATATGCTCCTTCAGGTCATTCAGGTCAAGCCCGGCAAAATGCTCCGGATAATTGAATTCCAGATGCGTGATCCCGTTCGCGTTCTTATAGGCATCGATCGCATCATAGACAGTCTGGCCCTTAAATACAAATGAGTTAAATCTTCCTGCGTAATTCATTAATGCTGTCCTCCGTAGATCTCCATAACTTCACTGAGCGTCGGCATCGCAGGCTGGCCGCCTGTCTTGCATACCGTTTTGGCGCTGCAGCAGGTAGCAAATCTGCAGGCTTCAAACAGATCCATTTCCTTTACGATCGCGTAACACAATCCGCCAATGAAGGAGTCTCCTGCCCCGGTGGATTCCACGGCCTGAACCTTCTTCGAAGGGATCATTTCGGTCTTTCCGCCGCTGCAGACTACGGATCCTGCTTTCCCCAGCGTAAATATGCAGGATATGCCAAGCCTCTGTGACATCTTCAGGATCTCTTCTTCCGCCTTTTCGACAGAATCGATCTGCGTTCCGCCATAGAAAGAAGCCTCTACCTCATTTACGATGAAAAGGTCCAGTTTCTTCAGCGTCTCTTCAGGAACTTCGGCTGCCGGAGCACCATTCAGGATGATATACGCGCCTCTTTCCCTGCAAAGACCGATGGCATAGAAGATCGTATCCAGAGGTATCTCCAGCTGGAATACCACGATCGTATGGGGATCGATCATATCTGCCAGCGCATCTACGTCCTCCCTGGTCACCTTGTCATTGGCGCCTCTGACTACGGAAGCCCGGATCCCGCCGTCATAAAGAGACTGCGCAACAGACATGCCGCTGTTTCCCGGAACTCTCTTCAGATAATCTGTCCTGACTCCGTACCCTTCCACGGTTTTCTTCAGGAAGTCTCCGCTTGCGTCTTCCCCGATGCATCCCGCCATGTAGACAGGAAGTCCGAGTTTGGCGGCCTGAACTGCCTGGTTTGCGCCTTTGCCGCCGCTGCAGTATTCTACCGAATCAGCGAAGTTGGTCTCCCCCTCTTCCGGCAGTCTCTCCAGCTTGAGGCAGACATCATAATTCAGGCTGCCTATTACTACTATCTTGTCGTACATTTCTTTCCTCCAGGTACTATCCGCGTACCTTCCGGCAAAGATCTTACGATCTGTTGTCCTCCAGGTCCGCTATTGTCCAGTTAGGACCATACAGTCCGATGGGAACAGCTTCGTCCTGGCCTCCGTCCGGATGGGCGATAAGCCATTTGTTTTTTGCGATCAGCGCCCTGTCTTCGTCTGTCACCGCTTTAAATCCCGGATCCAGAGGGGTATTGGTGCCCCTCGGAAGGAAAGTCGCATGCGCGTATCCTTCTTCTCTGACATTGCACGCGCAGTAATGGAGCGTTGTTGCGTAAAACTCCACTGCCATTCCTTCCGTGACATAAAACGCCTCTGCTTTTTCGGTGTCATAGCGCATGCCTGGTTCCAGATCCTGCAGTTTTCCCACCATGACGATATAATCCGCAGCAGCAACATTAACTTCGGAACCCCTGTGGTATTCCAGTCCGTTCAGGCGGTCATTATGTCCCATGCAGTAACCCAGTTCGGCAGCGGACTGACCGTAGAAATGATCCTCAAATTTCCTGAATACAGGCAGTGATTCCAGTTCCGGGTCACTGGCGACATATGCTATAGCATCCGGGATCGTTTTCTTTTTCATGATGCTTATCAGTTCTGAGAAGTCGTACCCTTCAACGATCCTTCCGTAAACAGCAAACCGCGGGTCTCTGATGTCGTATAGTTTCATATGTTCATACCCCGATCAATGTCTGTTTTTCTTTCTCTGGTCCAGATAGTAGTTAACGATCATGACGGCCAGCAGAAGTCCGCCCCACACGATCTGTCTGCACGCATTCGGAATAAATGTATACATGTTCAGAAGTGAAGACAGCATCTGGATGATCAGGACAGCCAGCACGATACCCGTGACGGAACCGCTTCCGCCCAGGGGGCTGACTCCGCCCAGAACTGCGATCAGAATGGCCTGCATGGTGTATGTGGAACCGGTATCGGCCTTCGCGGAGCTGTAGCGTCCCCACATAATGATGCCGGAGAGCGCAGCCAGCATACCGCTGAACATATGTGTGCAGACAACGATCTTGAAGTTGTCCAGTCCGGAATAGACCGTCGCGCGGTTGTTGGTTCCGTACATCTTCATCTCACGGCCGAGCTTCGTTTTCTGTACAACAAATCCTGCAATAAGAGCGGCAACGGCAAATATGACGATCGTGATCGGGAACAGTCCGAACTTCATGTTGATCATGGTTCCCAGCACCTTCGGGAAACCGCTCAGCGTGGATCCTCCTGTCAGGACTACGCCGAAGCCCCAGAACAGGGACTGCGTGCCAAGCGTTGCCAGCATGGCAGGGATCCCGAGTCCGGAGATCAGGACTCCGTTGAGAGCTCCGCCGACCGCACCGACAAGCAGCGCAACCACGAAGCTTGCAAGCACCAGTCCGGTTCCGCCTTCTCCGGTCCCGTTATAGAACCGCAGAACAAACAGTCCGGCTACAATAGAAGAAAGATTAGCAAGATAAACTGCGCTCAGATCGATACCGCCGATGATAAGAGCCATACCGATACCGATGGCAAGAAGTCCGTACTCAGGGAACTGCCTGAACATTGCCAGGAAATTATCCGGATTAAGGAATTTTGTTCCCTGCAGCAGCGAGCAGGCAATGAATACCACCACAAAGAGTGCAGCCATTCGGGCAGAGCTGTTATCCAGAAATGTTTCCAGTGGCTTTTTAGCCGTAGTTTCTTTACTCATTACAGCACCTCCCTTACTGATCCGACACTGCTACATGCAGTGTATTCTTACGTGTTTTTTCCTGAACCGCGGAAACGCCGGTACCAATGATGATGATCAGGCCGGTAAATACGCGTGCCCAGACAGTCGGGATACCGAGAAGGATCAGACTGTTCGATACCAGAGTCATCAGAGCAGTACCAAGCACCGCGCCGATGACGGAACCTTTTCCTCCGACAAGCGATACGCCGCCGAGAACGCAGGCTGCGATAACGTCCATCTCCATGCCGATCATGTTGTTCGGGTTGACGGTCATCATCATGGAAGCACGGCAGACGCCGATAAATCCTGCCATTGCTCCTGAGAAGCAGAAGATAAACATGCGGATGCCGAATACATTAAAACCGGCTCTTGCTGCCGCGACTTCATCTCCGCCGACCGCGTAGATACCACGGCCGAGCATCGTCTTATTCAGGATGAACCAGCCGATCAGGACCAGAATAACGGCAAACGCGAAATGAACCGGAAGATTTGAACTGAAACCGGTCTGGGCATTGGTTCCTGTCAGGATCTTGGCTCCGCCCAGCTGATAGAGCGGGAATGTCAGAGGATACTCGGAAGAACCCAGGATACCCTGCATGACGCCGATCCACAGAGAAGATGCGCCAAGAGTAACGATCATTGCCGGGAATTTATATTTGGCGACAATGAAACCGTTGATAGCGCCCATGCACAGGCCAAGCGCCATGGCAATCAGGAAGTACGGTATCGGGCTGTTGAAAGCGCCGTCCAGCTTCGTGCAGACGAAATACATGGACAGAGATGCAATTGCCGGAAACGAGCAGTCAACACCGCCCGAGATCAGGACCATCATCTCTCCGACAGCGAACATCATGGGAATCGTCAGTGAACGGAGAAGGTCAACGATATTATTCGGTGTGAAGAACTGTCCGCTTCTTGCCTGAATGATCAGGCAGAACACGATCAGGATCAGAGCCACATAAAACTCTGTTTTCTTTGTCAGTCTTTTTAAACTCATCTTCAGCCCCTCCTTAATACTCAACCGAAAGCCTGGAAAGGGTCTCTTCATCCAGATCCTTCGTCTGCCTCTCGTCTACAAGGTGCCCGCGTCTCATGACCAGCACACGGTTGCAGTTCAGGAGCACCTCACGGATATCATCCGATATGATGATTACGGCAAGGCCGCTCTCGGCAAGCTTTTTTGTCAGATTGTAGATATCGTATTTGGCGCCGATATCCACACCAACTGTCGGTCCATTCAGGATCAGGACCTTCAGATCAAGGGCAAGCCATTTTGCCAGAACGCATTTCTGGGCATTTCCGCCGGACAGTGTCCTCATGTTATCTGCAGCATTTCCGATCTTGATCGAGAGTTCTCCAACCCAGCGGTCTACCAGGCTGTCAATAGAAGCCTGATCCATCATCGGGCCCTTCTGGCAGTCTTTCCAGCGGGTAACAGAGATGTTATCGGAGATCGACTGATCCATGAACAGTCCCATAACGTTTCTTTCGGGCGGTACATAACCGATACCGTTTGCCATGGCCTCCTGGACATTCTTAAAGCTTACTTCTCTTCCTTCCAGGATGATCTGTCCGGAATCAGCCTTGTGAATGCCGAAAATAGTCTCCGCAAGTTCTGTACGTCCGGAACCCAGAAGACCTGTGATTCCAAGGATCTCTCCAGACTTGATAGAAAAACTGCAATCCTTGTAGCCGTCTTTCAGAGACAGGTTCTTCACCTCGAGAACTGTCTTAGCGTCTTTTCTGTCTTCATAGACAAAAGCCTCTTCCTCAATATCGCGGCCTGTCATGTAATGTGTGAACAGAGCCTGGTTCAGCTCTTTTGTCGGTCCGGAGTACACATTATGTCCGGAGCGGAAGATCGTGAAATGATCTGCGATCTCAAAGACTTCATCCAGCTTGTGCGATACAAACAGGACTGAAATGCCTTTCTTCTGAAGTCCGCGGATCACCTCGAACAGATTCTTTACCTCTTTCTGGGTGATGGCCGTTGTCGGCTCATCCATAATGATCAGTTTTGCATCATATAAAAGAGCACGGGAGATGGCGATCAGCTGCTTATCCGCAACTGTCAGGTTTTCAACATACTCATCAAGGTCTACTTTAAAATCAATGGTAGACAGTGCTTTGTGAGCTATCTCATCAAATCTCTTTTTGCTGACAAACTTTCTCCCGCTCGATTTTTCCATTGTGATCGCCAGATTTTCTCTGACTGTAAGATTGGGAAAGACCGAAAGGTCCTGATAGATAACCTGTACCCCGGCTTCAATCGCCTGCTGGGTAGTCAGTTTTGTATATTCCCTGCCATCGATCTCGATGGTACCGGCATCCGGTGTATAAAATCCGGAAATGATGTTGATGATGGTAGACTTGCCGCAGCCGTTCTCACCTGCCAGGCAGTGAACCTCACCCTTTTTAATGACCAGATCAACTCCGTCCAGTGCCTTAACACCGCCGAAATATTTCTTGATCCCTGTTACTTTAATGATGTTCTCAGACACACTCAAACCCTCCAATTATCAGCAATGCTGTTTTCTTTCAGAGCGTCACATTTAAAAAAGGTTCCTGCTCCTGCAAAGGACAGGAGCAGGAACCCTGTTTACTTAACGATAGTTCCTACAGTCTTATGGGACCATCAGAAATTATAATCATCAACGTTCTCAGCGGTGATAGCGATGGAAGCATCTCCCATAAGAAGGTTGTCATCATCTGGGGAAACCTTCAGGTTCTCATAACCTGCTACTCCAAGATCAGTTCCCTCACCGATCTCTTTGCCATCAAGAACCTGAGTTGCCAGGTTGCACATTGCGTAACCAGCGTCTGCCGGATCCCACAGTGTGATGGTGTCAAGGTCGCCGGACTTCAGAAGATTGCGGCACTCATTCGGCATACCGGTACCAACTACGAATACCTTACCCTTCAGACCAAGCTCATTGATTGCGCGTGCAACACCAGGAGTGTCATCAGAAGAAGATCCGGTAAAGCCTTTGATGTTGGGGTTAGTCTTCAGATACTGCTTAGCTACTTCATAAGCTGTCTCAGCAGAGTTCTCAGACTCAAGTCTCTTCTCAGGTGCCAGAGTCATGTTCGGATAAGCTTCTTCCTGACGTGCTACAGCACCGTCTGCCCACTCATTATGGGAAGCAGATGTCAGATAACCGACCATTGTGATATACTCGCCTTCCTCGCCCATGAGTTTTGCAAGCTCATCCATGATGAATGCGCCGTATCCGGCATTATCAAATGCTTCAACGTCATAGTCACAATTTTCAACAGAAGAACCCTCGTGGCAGATAACCTTGATTCCTTTTTCTCTGGCTTCTGCAAGAACATTCTCACATGCAGCCGGATCGATCGGAACTACGCAGATAGCATCCGGATTCTGAGAAACGACATCCTGAAGCACCTGGATCTGCTGAGCGGAGTCTGTATCAGACGGGCCAGTCATGTAAGCGTTGATTCCGGTTTCTTCTGCATAACGTTTGATTCCTTCTTCCATTCTGACGAACCAGCCGTTAGTATTTCCCTTAACTACGACCGCAATGGTGTAGTCTTTTGCTTCCTCTGCCATAGCTGTAAAGCTGAGGCTGCAGATAGCCATTGCTGCTGCGCTGATAGCAAGGACGTTCTTCAGTGTCTTCTTCATGTGTTTTCCCTCCTTAGGAATGGTGGTGGTCTGCCTGGCGGCAGGTTTTCTTTTCACAGGCGGTCAGCCTGGTGAATTACTGAACTACTATGAACTCCGGCGCTTTGTGCAATCTGACGGTAAACGTGATTTTGTAACCGGTTTCATGTTCACATCATAGCATTGAAAGACATCGTTGGCAATACCATTTTTCCATCTTCATCATTTTTGGAAGAAAGTACCAAAGTCTTCCGTTTTTCAAAAAGTATGAAAAAGCCGCTTAAAATAAGTAGTTTTTGCAAATCTACGCGCGTTGATTTTTGAAACCGGTTACATTTCTTTTTAGTCACAATGTACAAATCAGCTCTCAGGCAGCCTGCTCCCGGGTGATCTGATCCATGCTGTTTCTGAGGTCCCGGCAGTCGAAAAATGCGCCTGCTGTGCTCTCTCTCCATCCGCTTTCTCTCAGCGCAGATGGCGGCAGAAAAATTAAGACAGATCCGGTTTCTGGCTTGATTATTTGGTTTGTTTATGGTATATTTAAGGTGTATTTAGGAGTTCCGTATTTGTTCCATTAAGAGAAGGGAGGCAAATCATGACCATTGAAGAAATGAAAGCCCGGAAAAGAGAACTGGGTCTGTCCAACGAAACACTTGCCCAGCTTTCAGGCATCCCCTTCAGCACAGTGCAGAAGATCTTTTCGGGGATGACCCGCTCTCCCAGGCAGAAGACCATTCAGGCTCTGGAGAAGGTATTAAACTCACAAGCGCAAACTTCATCTTATCCCGCAGGAAGTACAGGTGCCCCCGGCATGC
>CADCOP010000133.1 GCA_902803065.1 uncultured Lachnospiraceae bacterium
CCGGAGAAGATCGCAACGATCGTTTCGGGCGTGGCGGAAGGCTGCAGGCAGTCCGACGCGGCGCTGATCGGCGGAGAGACAGCTGAGATGCCGGGATTCTATCCGGAAGACGAGTACGACCTTGCCGGCTTTGCGGTAGGTATCGTTGACCAGAAGGATATGATCACCGGAGCGGATATCCGCCCGGGCAACGTGCTTCTCGGAATCGCTTCTTCAGGCGTGCACAGCAACGGCTTCTCCCTGGTGCGCAAGGTGTTCTCCATGGATAAGGAAACGCTGGGGACATATCACGAGGAGCTTGGAAAGACACTTGGCGAAGCGCTGCTGGAGCCGACCCGCATTTATGTGAAGGCCCTGCGCGCCGTGCGTGAGAGCGGCGTCCGCATTCTGGGCTGCAGCCACATTACCGGCGGCGGTTTCTATGAGAATATACCGAGGATGCTTCCGGAGGGAACGAGCGCGATCGTCCGCAGAGACAGCTATGAAGTACCTGCCCTGTTCCGCCTTCTTCAGAAGGAGGGGCAGATCGAGGATAAGATCATGTATAATACCTACAACATGGGTATCGGAATGGTCCTTGCCGTAGACAAAGCGGATGCGGATGCGGCAAAGAAGGCTCTGGAAGCGGCCGGAGAAACTGTATATACGATCGGTGAGATCGGAACCGGCGAAAAGGAAGTAGTGTTATGCTGAACGTAGTTGTGCTCGTCTCCGGCGGTGGGACAAACCTTCAGGCGATACTTGATCAGGTCTCAGAGGGCAGGCTTCCTCAGGTCAGGATAGCCGCGGTCATCAGCAATAATCACGGCGCGTACGCCCTTGAGCGGGCTAAGAACGCTGGCGTCCCGGGGGAATGCGTTTCGCCGGCGGATTTTGCTGACAGAGAATCGTTCTACGATGCCCTGATGGAGCGGATCGCGTATTACAGGGCGGATCTGATCGTTCTGGCGGGATATCTTGTGGTCATCCCGGAAAAGATGGTAGACGCCTATCCGAACCGGATCATAAATGTGCATCCGTCCCTGATTCCATCCTTCTGCGGGACAGGCTATTACGGACTGAAGGTGCATGAGAGCGCCCTTGCGCGGGGCGTGAAGGTGACCGGCGCAACGGTGCATTTTGTAGATAAGGGAACGGATACCGGGCCGATCATTCTGCAGAAGGCTGTGCAGGTCAGGACCGGCGATACGCCCCGGGAGCTTCAGCAGCGCGTCATGAGGGAAGCTGAATGGATCATTCTTCCCGAAGCGATCCGCCTGATCTCGGAGGGGAAAATCACGGTAGAAAATGGTCTTGCCCGGCAGGCAGAGTGAGGCACAGAAACAGACCCTGTGCAGAGGCAGAATACAAGGAGGGACCAGATGAAGGTACTGATCATTGGCAGCGGCGGAAGAGAGCATGTCCTTGCGTGGAAGATCTCCCGCAGCCCCAGAGTAGATAAGATATACTGCGCGCCCGGAAATGCCGGCATAGCGCAGCTGGCAGAATGCGTGCCGATCGGCGCCATGGAATTTGACCGCCTGGCCGCTTTTGCGAAAGAGAATAAGATCGACCTGACCGTTGTCGGAATGGATGACCCGCTCGTCGGGGGCATCGTGGACGTGTTCGAAGCACAGGGACTGCGTGTGTTCGGGCCGCGGGCAAACGCTGCGATCCTTGAGGGCTCCAAGGCTTTTTCAAAGGACCTCATGAAAAAATACAATATCCCGACAGCCGCCTACGAGAATTTTGACGATCCCGCCAGCGCGGTGAAATATCTTGAGACGGAGGCAAAGTTTCCTATCGTCCTTAAAGCGGACGGACTGGCCCTGGGCAAGGGCGTCCTGATCTGCGAGGATCTCGCGCAGGCGAAAGAAGGCGTTAAGGAGATCATGGAAGACCGGAAATTCGGCAGTGCCGGCGCAAGGCTGGTCATTGAAGAATTCCTGACGGGACGCGAAGTATCGGTGCTGAGCTTCGTGGATGGAAAAACGGTGAAGACCATGTCCTCCGCGCAGGATCACAAGAGAGCCGGAGACGGCGATACCGGACTGAACACGGGAGGCATGGGAAACTTTTCCCCGAGCCCGTTCTATACGCCGGAGATCGCGGATTACTGCATGAAGCATATCTTCCAGCCCACGGTGGACGCCATGGCACAGGAAGGAAGAGAGTTCCACGGAGTCATCTTCTTCGGCCTGATGCTGACAGCGGATGGTCCGAAGGTGCTTGAGTATAACGCAAGGTTCGGAGATCCGGAGGCCCAGGTCGTACTGCCGAGGATGGATGCGGACATCATTGATGTGTTTGAAGCCTGCATTGACGGGACACTGGATCAGATCGACCTTAAGTTCAGAGATAATGCCTGCGTGTGCGTCGTGCTCGCCTCCGACGGCTACCCCGTCCATTATGAAAAGGGATTTGAGATCACCGGCCTGGAAGCCTTTGAAGGCAGGGAGGATTATTTCGCGTTCCATGCCGGAACCGCCTTCAGGGACGGAAAGATCGTGACGAACGGCGGCCGCGTCCTCGGGATCACAGCTACGGGAGATACGCTGAAGGAAGCCAGGAGAAAGGCGTACGAGGCGGTGGAATGGGTCCGTTTTGAAAACAGGTATTTCCGTCACGACATAGGAAAAGCTATTGATGAAGCCTGAGGAAACACAGAAAAAGTCTGAGCAGAAAAGCTTATGGTAAAGTTTGAGAAAAGAGGGGTAGTATGAACAAGAACTTTTATCGGAAGATCGTGATTGCTGTCATAAGCCTGGTGATCATGCTCGCAGCATGCGCGCCGGTCATGGCTTCGGATGATGACAACTCCCTGTACTCGCTGGGCATCACCACAGAGGGAGTGACTGTTGAGCCGGAGTTTTCCTATGATATCTGGGAATATACAGTCACTGTACCGGGCGGAACGAAGGAACTGTCTCTTGAACCGGTTCCATCCAGCGATCTGGCGAGGATCGCGGATGTGAGCGGTACGACGCTGAGTGATGAGAGCACGGGAACCGTATTCATTACAGTTGAAGCGGGGAACGGCGCTCAGCACACCTATACTCTGAATGTGGTTTCTGACGGAACGGTTCCGGCAGAAGTACAGACAGAAGCTCCGACGGAAAAGCAGACGGAGAAGCCGACTGAGAAACAGACGGAAAAGCAGACAGAGAAGCAGACAGAAAAACAGACTGAGTCTCCGTATGTTGAGGTGGACAGAAACACCGTTACAGAGGCCCAGAATACGATCAGTGACCTGAAAAAAGAGATCGCCAGATACAAGGATACCGTACAGCTCTATACCTACCTGATCTACGGCATGATAGCGCTGTGTGTGATCATGCTCTTTATCATTATTAACCAGATCATCCGCAAGAAAGACCTTAAGGATGAACTGAACGATTACAGGAGCCTGGGTTATTCAGACAGCAAATCAGCGCAGAAAGCCCGCAAAAAGCAGGAAAAAGCGCAGAAGAAACAGGAGAAGAAAAACGGAGGAGCTCCCGCGCACCAGCATGCGCCGGTAAACGGGCAGGGAGACGCCCACCGGAACGCTCCTCAAAACGGAGCCGAAGCAGCAAAGAAAGCGGCAGCCCAGAGAGAGGCAGAAGCCGCAAGAAAAGCGAAGGCGCAAAGAGACGCTGAGGCAGCCAGAAAGGTACAGGCCCAGAGAGATGCCGAGGCGGCAAGAAAAGCGCAGGCTCAGCGAGATGCTGAAGCCGCAAGGAAAGCAGCAGCTTTGAAGGAGGCTGAAGCCGCCAGAGAAGCAGAAGCTAAGAAAGCGGCAGAAGAAGCAGCCCAGAGAGAAGCGGAGGCTGCAAAGCAGGCAGCCGCAAA
>CADCOP010000134.1 GCA_902803065.1 uncultured Lachnospiraceae bacterium
CATAAAATCAGGCCGAGTCACACATATTTTAACTCTTCCGGCTCACTTTCTCTTCACAGATGTACCGGCTTCCCGTATTCAGGTTTCACACACCGGATCATCGGATACTTTTCTCTCAGCAGGATCCCCAGGCCTCTCGTGTCGACATTCTGGGATATCGGAGGAAATGCGTTGTCAAAGTGAGACAGCATGACTCTTTCCGGCCGCAGTCTTGCAAGGACCCGGTCAGCTTCCTTTTCGAGGAAGGTGCTCCCCTGATACGGCATCACCAGAAGATCCGCGCCGGGTTCGTAGTTTTCCTGATCATCCAGGTTCAGGCTTCCCAGGATCTGGATCCGCTTTCCTTCCGCTTCCAGCTCATAGACCAGAGTTTCCCCGTTCTCCTGGAATTTCCGGTTTGCCCATACAAGGAACGGGAGGTTCAGCGCGGACCTGAGCAGCCTGCATGGATTGAGCGTCTCCAGGATCAGCCGTTTGTCAAAAACGATGTGCCGTCCCTGAAGCACATGTATTTTTACGTTTCCGATCCGGATCGTCATGCCCGGAGCGATCACAGCCACCTGGTCCGTGCTCTCGGCCATCTCCTCGAGCGTCTCAGCCGGTGTCCGGCTGCAGAATACGGTCGGATCGCCCTCTGAGAGCAGATCAGGCACAAAAAAGAGGTGATCAAAGTGTCCGTGCGTGATGAAAACAGTCTTTTCTCCCAAAAATTCATCCAGTGAATTCGGGTGCTCCCCTCCCCGAAGCTGCACGAAAGGATCAAACAGGATCCGCTCTCCGGCAGCCTCCACCACCAGCGAATTTGTTCCATACCATGTTATCTTCATTCAGTCTTCTCCCGTTTCCTTGTCTGCCGGATCCATGTCCGTTCTTCTGTCCCGGTACGCAGCGACAGCGATCACATCCGCCGGCAGCCAGTTCACATCCCCGAGCTGCTCTCTCAGAAGCCATCGTGCCGCCTCATGCTCTTTAAGCAGATAAGAGCTTTCCTCAAGCCTGCACAGGAAGCAGTCCATGCTCAGGTGGAATTTCGGATAATCGTATTCAACCTTCGTCAGAAAGCTGTCCACAGTGATATGCGCGTCCAGTTCCTCCAGGATCTCTCTGCGAAGGGCCTCTTCCGGGGTCTCGCCCGGCTCCGTTTTCCCTCCGGGAAATTCCCAGTAATCTTTCCATTCTCCGTACCCTCTCTGCGTGGCAAGGACCATCTCCCGCCCATTCTCTGTTCTGCAGATGAGCGCTGCCACAACGCGCACTGTTTTTTTCTCTTCCTGCATGATATCTGCCTCCACTCCCATATATTATAGCCGGATTCACGAATCGCGCAAGCTGTTCAAACAGATTGGAGGCCGCCTTGCCCTGCTGCACAAAAAAAAGCAGCCGCAGTCTCAGGAATGTCTCCCTTTCCTCCTGCCGGAGTGATACATGGAGAAGACCTCCCTGCTGCGGCTGCCCGCCTGCGGCGGTTTTACTGCCTGTCGTATGTTCCGTCCATAGCCGAACCTTCATTCTCCCCGTCGGTGGATGACACGGTCAGCGTGTCTCCCGAAACCGAGAATGTAACTGTGTAATTATCCTCTCCCTGGAATACGGCTGTATTCCCCGAGACAGATGCCTGACCGGCTATTCCGCTGTTTGTGAAGCTGAAGCTGATCGTTTCAGGTTCTTCCAGCGTGATCGAAACAGATTCCCCGGACGCGCTGTTGTAGGAACCAGTCCAGCTGTCGGATACCGCGCCGTCCTCATTGTTTTCGTCGTCGCTGTCGCCGCCGTCATCCATTCCTTCCGCGGCCTGCTCATCCGTAACGACTACATCGTCGGAGGATTCATCATCTTCCGCGGCATCCGCGCCGTCATCCTGCGCAGCTGCCTGGCTGCCTTCCGCCGTCTGTGAAGAAGTTCCTCCGTTTCCGGATTCCGGAGTATTTTTCCGGCCGCATCCTGCTGCCAGAAGCGCAAGTGATATCAGAGCGCAAATAGCAAATAGTCTTTTTCTCATAAATATCATCCTCCCTTGTTCTGATGCGTATCATTGTAGCATCCTTTGCGCTTCCTGTCATGAAATAAAGGAATTCTTCATAAATCCTTACATCTTTACACTGCTTCCCGCGGAACGC
>CADCOP010000135.1 GCA_902803065.1 uncultured Lachnospiraceae bacterium
GACGCCATCGACGCGCTCATTGCGCAGATGGAAAACCACCGCGAAGATATGGTCGTCATCATGGCCGGCTATGAAAAAGACATGGAACGTCTGAACGACGTCAACCCGGGACTTGCCAGCCGTATGCCTTATACGCTCCGGTTCCCGAACTTCACGAGAGAGCAGCTGTTTGCCATCTACATGCAGATGGCTCAGAAGAGCAGCTTCACTCTGGATCCTTCCCTGGAGCCGGCAGCAAAGGAATTCTTCCTTGCCCTGCCCGATGAAGTGATCAACGCGTACGAGTTCTCCAACGCACGCTTCGTCCGCAACCTGTTCGAGCGCACCTGGAGCAAGACCATCATGCGCGCGCAGCTTGAGGGTCTGGAAGAGTTCAGCATCACCGCGGATGACTTCAGGGCAGCCTGCGGAGATGATCTCTCAGCCATGAACAAGAAACCGGCCGCTCCGCGCCGCATCGGTTTTGGAGTATAAAACCGGCTAATAAAGACATATGAAAAAATAAGGGGCTTCCGTGCCAGGCATTAGACCCGGCGCGGAAGCCCCGTTTGTTCTGAGATCATATCATCAGATCATTTCATCAGATCATTTCATTACTGTCTGAGACCCTGTACAAATGCATCCAGATCCAGCAAGCCCTTGTTGAGCATCAGGAGCTTGTCATTGTAATCGTCAACAGTTCTCAGGGAGATGAGGATCAGGTAATCATATACCTGTTCTGAGAGCAGGCTCTCCATGTAGGGGATCGTAACTCTCCAGACGATCATTCCGTTTGTTGTATCCAGAGTGAAGCATCCGTTGACCAGGTTCTCGTTGATTGCGTTCACAGCCTGAGCCATCATTGCGTAGTTACCCTCTTCAACCTTGATCGGCTGCGGGGAAAGCAGGCGGATAACGCCTCTGCCGGCTTCTACGAAAATATAGAAGCTCATCGGGATATCTTCGCCGATATAATCGAATTTCATGCGGAAAATGCCATTCTGCTCGTCCGCCTGTTTTTCATACTTTTTAATTCCATGAGAGGAATAGTGTTCTACCATTGCCTCAAAAACCTGTTTTGCGGCTTCCAGTTTTGCTGCATCCATAATTATTCTTCTCCTTTTCCTTCTGAATCTGTTCCGTCTTCAACCCGTTTCATGCCGCCGCTGCCACCGGCACAGCCCATGACTCAGGTCAGCCATGCAAATTATACCATGAAGAGATCTGAAACACAATATTTCTATGGCAATAACGCCAAAAATCGGGTATCATTTAAGATATCCGTTACTCAGATACTATGAAAAGGGGTTGTTTTCTATGTGGTTCTATGTGTCTTTTACTCTGAGTATTCTCATTACTGTGGGAATGTTTCTTTTTACCCGTTACCAGAAGAAAAAACTGGGCATCCGGAATAATATCATCCTGATCCGCAACATGACTATCGTGATCATCGCTGACCTGGTCCTCATGCTTCTTCCGTATTTCTTCTACTTCAACATCATCACGGAGGATGAGTCTCACGGTCCCTACAACGCGTTCCTCTCTATTCCGTATATCATCATACGGCTTCTCCAGTCCGCGTCACTGGATGCGGATTATCCCGTTGTCTTCAGGCTGGATGAAGCCGCCGGCCTTGTCCATCCCGTCTTTCAGACGGTGTACATCACGGTGCTCAGCTACCTGTCCTTCCTTTTCCCGGTCATGGGCGCCCTGACCGTTACATCCGCTTTTTACGGACGCATGGGCTACTACTATGCCATCAGCGGTTTATCCCACTGGAGCAGCCTGTACGTATTCAATGAGATGAATGCGGCTGCCATGGCCCTGATCGAGAGCATTGACAAGGAGCACCCGGAGTCCTCCAACGTGCGCTACATCTTCTGCAACATGTCCGAGGATCCTTCCGGTGATGCCGCCGACCGCCTGGCTGACCTGAAGGTCTCCTACTCCAAAAAGGGACCGGCTGCCATTCTCCATGCCGTCCGGGGCCACCTGCCAAACGCTCACGTAGAATTCCTTTTTCTTGGTGAAAATGAGGACCTGAACCTGGGCGACACGGCAGATGTCCTGGAAGCTGTCGGAGAACTGGCCGGTTCTGCCGCCGGAAACGAAAACCAGATATATAAATACGCCGACTCGATCCGGATCTCTCTTGTGACGCAGAGCCGCGAAGTGGACGGGATCCTGGATAATCTTGATAAATATGGGGTGCGGGTGCGTTCCGTTGACCGCGAGCTTGAAAATGTATACGACCTGTACCAGCACTGGCCGCTTTTCCTCTGCTGGGACGCTCCGGAAAAGACTGCGCCTGCGCCAGGCAAGGCTGCATCGAAGTCAGCTGAAAAGCAGACCGTATCCATGCTGATCCTGGGCGGAAGCCCCACGTCCCACGAGGCGTTCCGCACTTCAGTCTGGTTCGGCCAGATGGATCGCATGAACTACAAGGCAACCTACGTTGCTCCGGACGCGGATAAATTCCAGAGTGAAATGAAGGCACGTTATCCCGGGCTTTTCGATCCGGAAGAAGGCGGCGGAAACACCTATGATCTTGAGTTCTGGAATATGTCCCTCGAACAGCTGATCCTCACGGTTGAGGACGAGGATCATGGCAAGACCGGCATCAGCGGCTGCAGCAGCCGGCTTTCCGAAGTCAATTACATCATCATCGCCGCCGAAGATGACGAGCGGAACATTTCCATCGGCATGCAGCTTCGTTCCTGGATCTGCCGCAGATACAACGGAACCGATGAGCGCCCCTTCCTCAGTGTGCTCATCCGCAACGACAGAAAAGCGAAAAAGCTGCTTGACCTGGTCGTTCAGGACAGTGATACGCGCTATAATCTGCATGCCTTCGGTACGGACAGCCGGGTGTTCAGCTACCATTCCCTGCTCCTGAACCCCGTTCTGAAAATGCTGACGAACATCGAATATTCCTACACTCTGAGCGGCAGCGACCAGTTTATCAAGGAAGATCCGGAAGACATGAAGGCGGCGCTTAAGGCTGCTGCTTCAGAGCTGAACAAGAGCACCTACAAATACCTCAGTTCGCTCTCGAACGCAATGTACGCAACGACCCGCCTGTTCGATGCCGGCGTACTGGAGGATTACCTGAAGGCGCACCCGGTGAAAGACGCATCCGGCAAGCAGCAGGTCCTCACGGACGGCCCTGCCCAGGCAGGCCTTGTATATGATGCATTTATCCGGTGGTATTCGGATCCTGAAAAGAAAAAGAAAGGGCTTGAAAAGCGCCGGGAGCTTCTGGAAATGTTCCGTGAAAGAACTGCCCCCGTCATAGACAAAAACGGAAAAGAAACGGTTCCTGAAGTACTCGAGCGGCTCGCCTATACGGAGCACACCCGCTGGAACGCATACATGTGCAGCACCGGCTGGATCACCATGCCGCAGGAAGAAATGAAAAAATGGGTAAAGGCGCACAATGGCGCGCACAAGGATTACCTTGCGCTCAGGCATCCCTGCATAACAGAATGGGAAAACCTTCCCGCGGTCTCCGTGATCAAGAAGGGACCGGGCCGGGAAAGCATGTACCAGGAGAGCGACCGCATCCAGGTGCGCCGTCTCCCGGACGTTTTCCCCATGGATTGAAATGGATTGAGATCAGTCTTTCTTCCTGATCTCATATCCCAGCTTGATGATCAGCTTAAGCGTCTCCATTGCCGTCATACGGTCGAAATCCTTCTCCCGTTCCGGCAGTTCGCTGTAGGGTACGAGGCATGGGGTCTGTCGTTTCGCGTCATCGCGCACCTCGCCCCATGTCCACCCGTCGCTGATGCGTCCCTCGCTCCAGACCTCATGTACGTTTTCAGCGATCTTCTCGGTTAGTTTCAACAGATCCTCCGACAGTTTCACATCCGAAGTATCCTCCGGATGAGGCGTATATTCCTTCATTCCTCATACCTCC
>CADCOP010000136.1 GCA_902803065.1 uncultured Lachnospiraceae bacterium
ATGGAGGATTCATCAACCGTGACGTCAACCTTAACATCGCTTTCGATACCCTTGGCAGTTGCTGTATATGTGCCGGGCGTATAAGATCCGGATGCTGCTGCGGGTGTGCCTGAACCTTCAGTGGTATCAGCAGCAGGAGCTTCTGTTTCAGGTGCAGCTGTTTCGGGAACAGATGTGTCGCCGGCTTCAGCTTTTACGATTGCAGCGTCAAGAGCCTCCTTGACTGCTGTTGAGGTAATGGTTGCGCCTGAAACGCCATCAATACCGGAAGACTGCAGGTCCATGATCTGCTGTTTCACCGTATCCGCAATGTCAGCTCCGATACCGGGAGTCTCACCGGATACATCCACACTGACATCTGTTATGGATTTGTCATCGACAGTGATCGTAACAAGTACATCACTTTCAATTCCGGGTGCGGATGCTGTGTACGTGCCCGGTACAAAGGTGTAAGAAGGTCTCTTTACAGTGGAGTATTCCGTAAACTGGAGAACTCCAAGGCTGCAGGCTACGATTGCGCCCGCAGCGATTCCTTTTACAAAGGTTGCGCGGGAAATACTTTCTTTCGCCATGTTTCTCATCCTTTCAATATATATATGTTTTTTTATTGCCTGAAAGGGGCATGATCCGCCGGAATGCTCCTGCATTCCTGCCGGGATCATGTAAGGGTGTTCATGTATCCTCTTCGTCTGTTTCCCCTTCATCTGCTTCATGATCCGAATTTTTCCTGAACTTCAGAAGAAGAGTACAGATGACGATGCTCAGCTCATACAGACCAAGCATGGGGAATGCTACCATGACCTGCGAAACGATGTCGGGAGGGGTAATAATGGCAGCAACAAAGAAGATAAGAACAATAACAAACTTACGTGCCTTCCTCATCCATTCAACCCGGAGAAGGCCCATCTGGGTAAGAAGGACTGTCACGACTGGAAGCTCGAATATTATGCCGAAGATGATAAAGATCGTCAGCAGGAAGGTCATGTAATTGCCTACGGTAACAGATGCGTGTATTTCACTGCCCCGGCTGATCTCGATCAGGAAGCGGAGCATGAAAGGAAGCATCAGCTTGTAGGCGAACAGAACGCCGAGCACAAAACAGATAAGACCGGAGATCAGTGCCGTAAGAAACAGCCCGTTCTCGTTCTTTTTAAGGCCCGGCTGTACAAATGCCCAGATCTGGTAAAGGATCAGGGGTAAGGTAATGATCACGCCCGCCAGCAGAGCGACGGAAAAATACTGCAGCAGCAATTCCTGGGGAGATATATAAATGTAGGTATAGCCGTACTGCTTTCCGATATCGGTCAGAACAGAGACGATATCAGGGGCAAAATGAAGCCCCACGAGAAAAGAGACGATCAGAAATACCACACATATGATGATCCGGTTTCTCAGTTCCTTGAGATGACCGGTAAGAGTCATAGTCCCTCCGGACTGCTGAGCTTTCTTTTTCTTTCCTTCCGAAACCATCAGAGGTTCTCATCGGAAGATTCGGAAGACATGTCGTTTTCCTTATCCGCGGAGGCGTCTTCTCCGTCCATGCCTGAACGGAAATTTTTAACTGACTTGCCAAACATTCTGCTGAGCTTCGGTAACTGGCTCGGACCGAAGACAAGAATTACAATTGCAAGAATGACAAGAAGTTCAGTGGTTCCAAGCTTCATCTGATTATAGCTTCCTCCTTTGATTATCTGATTTGCGTGAGAAAATGCATTCACAGCAGAAGAGAAGATCACGCATCAGCCGATGGTACTTCATCTGCATCTGCCGTATCGGCAGTTTTCTCTGCCGCATCAGCAATTTTCTCTGCCGCATCAGCAATTTTCTCTGCCGTATCGGCAGTTTTCTCTGCCGTATCGGCAGTTTTTTCTGCCGCATCGGAAGTCTTCTCTGCTGTATCGGCGATCTCATCTGCCGCGCCGGCAATTCCTTCCGCTGTATCGCTTTGAGTTTCCGAATGGCCCTCAGCATCCGCCGCGTCTTCCGATGGCTTTTTATCGGTACGGACCGGTTTGCCTATATCGTTGATCGACTTTTTGAGATCATTCATATCCTTGCGGACTGTTTTTTCAAGATCAGTGATCGGTTCCATTGCTTCTTTAAGAGGGCGCTGTGCTTCCTCAAGCGGTTCGACAACACTTTCACGTATTTCCTTTGTTGCTTCGGATGAATACTTTTTAAACTGCCGGAGAGCTTCACCTAGTTTTTTAGCGTATGCCGGGAGTTTATCAGGACCAATAACGATCAGTGCGACAATGAACACAATGATCAATTCCTGAACACCAATTTTCACTATGTTTCCTCCTTTCCGGATGTTTAAAAAGGCACCACGGAAGGCAGTGCCAATCTGCGTATTAATCCATCCTTAGTCTATCAGTTTTAGCGAAAATCAACAGTATACAAAATTTGTTAAATAGTGGATAATATTTGTCACGGGGGGTCATGGACTTATACGCTTCCTGACATGAACGAAAAGTGGATTAATTTTGTGCCATTTTAAGAGCACCTGAGAAAAAATGGCGTTATTTCGCATGTTTTCTGCAATGGATTGACTATAAATTGTCTATGTGATATTTTATTAAAGAAATACATTGATTGCAGGAACTGGTGCCGGGGCAGCAGCAACTTGTCCGTTTATATAACTGATTCAGAGATAGGAACAGGCCCGGCGCAGGGTATTCAATGCAATTTTTTTTTAAGGATACGCTGAAGGCGTACACACTAATAGAGGGAGGAGCAGGTGGTTACTGATGAGAGAGGACAAAATGACTGGTGAGATTTCCAGGGATGAGGGCAGAACAGAGGAGGCAGCAGCATGGAAGAACCTGTCAGATAAGATCCTTTGGGCGATCAGTGAGGGGAATGAACTGCAGGCAAAAGCCGCAGCGGAAGAGCAGATCAGGGTAGGCATGCGAGGCATCCTGGACAATGAGGTGACAGAATGGAAATACTATCTCATAAGGATGATGACACTGCTTGTATACAGAGCCTGCGAAAATGGTTCAATGTATGAATATTTTGAAGGGTTTGCTGTTGCATTTCTCCGAAGGATCGATTCGGCGGGCACGGTTGAGGAGTGCCATAGGATCTTCAAGGATCTTCTCAAGCAGAGGTGCAGCGCCGAGAGCCGCAACACACGTGCTTATTCATCTCTGGTACAGAGAATCATGGCAGCGGTAGACATGGATCTGACAGCACCGCTGACGCTCCAGTATTTTGCCAGTAAGCTGAATGTGAACAGCTCCTATCTGTCCAATCTTTTCCGCAAGGAAACAGGGATGACGATTACGGAATACGTTACCGGAAAGAGAATGAAGCATGCAGCGTATCTGCTTCGCAGCACACAGGAACCGATCAAGTTTGTAGCCAAGCAGGTAGGTATAACTGATGTGCAGTATTTCAGCAGGCTGTTCAAGAAAAAAATGGATATGACTCCTACACAGTACAGGTCCGAGAAGAGAATGACCGAACCGAAAGAATAGATCGGGTATAAGTGACAGGTAATGCAAAGGGCTGCGGTTTCCGCAGCCCTTTCTTTCTGATATAACTTTCGAAATTAACTCATACGCACTGAAAAATACAGGTGTCTGTAAGCTTTACTGCGGCCAGCCGCTGCTGTAACTGATCGTAAGATCATCCGCGACGAACATGGCTTCGATTCCATCCAGACTTTCGATCAGCTCCATGCCTTTATCCGGGCCGAGAACGAAGCAGGTGGTACTGAGCGCATCACCGTCCGTTCCGGCTTTCGAGAGAATCGTTACACTGGTCAGTCCGTTGTTTACGCTGTAGCCGGTGAACGGATCCAGAATATGATGATACAGGACCCCGTCCTGCTCAAAATAGCGTTCATAGGTGCCGGAGGTGATCACCGACATATCATCTACGGCGACCTTGGCGATGAGATCATAGGCTGATTCGGCAAAAGGCCGGCGGATGCCTATATTCCAGCTGGATCCGTCCGGTTTGGTGCCGACAGCGAGGACATTTCCGCCCAGATTGATCAGCGCGCTTTCTGAGCCGTGTTTCAGGATCTCTTCTTTGAGCAGATCAGAGATATATCCTTTTGCGATAGCTCCGAGGTCAATGCCCGCCTCAGGATCCTTCAGTGCGACCGTATGCTTCTCATCATCGATCTCAATCATTGTATAATCCACATGAGTCACAGCCTCCGCGATCGCATCGGCATCAGGTACGGCCGGATCATTTTCCATGTGAAAGTCCCAAAGGGATACGACCGGGGCAATGGTTATATCAAACGCTCCGTCGGAAAGCTCACAGTATTTGATCGCGCTTTGGATCAGGCTGATCGTTTCTTCGGATACCTCAACAGGTTTTCCCTTCGCGTGGTTGATATTCCATATGTCGCTGTTCTCCCGGGTGCGGCTGAGGCGGTTCTCGCATTCAAGCATGAGAGCGTCACACGCATCCAGTATGGTTTCATCATCCGTATCATAGAGAGAGATGGTGATGACTGTATCAAAGAAAAAGCCTGTGCGCGTCAGAGGATCTGAGGCAGCAGTTTTTACTTCCTCTGTGGGAGCAACTCCGCAGCGGACCAGGCCCGCAAGAAGAGTGCCAAGTCTTCCCGTGGAAACAGGTGTCGGAGGAGCGCTCATGAAAGAAGCGGCATTGACGGGAGCGGCGGCAGCCGATACCGAAAGCAGGGCAGCTGCAGCTGATGTGAGAAGGTGCTGTCTGTATTTTCTGAGATTTATCATGATAAACATCCTTATATGTGATTGATTATGTCCTGTAATAATATTGATTATAACCTGTAATAATAATTGTAATAATAATAATGAAGAAACTGGCGGTATGCCCGGTCAGAAACGTACTCTGCGGCTCACCTCCGCGGTAAGATATCCGATCAGCAGACCGGTAACCATCCCGGAGATCAGAAGGACAGGCGTGTAAAAAAAGACGGCACGGTTTTCGACGATGAGAGCCGCTATGATGAGCTGTCCTATATTATGGGTAATTCCGCCTGCAATGCTTACGGCCATGATGCTTGATTGTGTTTTGCGGAGAAGCAGGGTCATGACTGTCATGCTCAGCGCGGCGCCGCAGAGGCTGTAGATGATGCTGAACATGTTCCCGAACATGAAACCGATCACTATGATGCGGATCACGGAAACAGCGGCGGCCTCCCTGAAAGAGTAGTTGATCAGGATATACAGTATGGAAAGGTTGGCAAGACCAAGCTTGATTCCCGGGATGCCTGCAAAAACAGGTATCAGGGTCTCTACATATCCGAAAATAATAGCTACGGCAGCAAATAGTCCGAGTGCGGCAATTTTTCGATTCATTTGTTTTCACCATCAGTTCTTTTTCCCTACGTTAACATATTTAATATTCAAAATCAACCTGAACAAATTCAACTGGTTTGAAAGGATTTCGATTGACCTGCGGAAAAACATGTGTTAGTATGTCTATGTTTATTTGCAGTGTTTTACCGGCTGTAAGCCGGCGGAACAAAAAACCAGGGAGGAAAGTAATGATCAATCAGAGAATCCAGAGCAATCATAAGAATGAAATTGGAGAAATCATTCCGCACATTGTTCAGACAGCCTGCGCATTTCACAGTTCTATTATTTTTGAGGTGGCAGAAAAGCGTGTAAATGCAAAGAGTATCATGGGAGTCATGGCGCTTGCGAGCCAGAACATGCAGGATATTGTTGTATGCGTTGAAGGATCCGATGAGGAAGAGGCTTTCAAAGCCATCACAGGATTGTTACAGTAAAACGGAGAGAACTGTGGAAGCAAGAAATTTCTCCGCAGGGATAAAAATAGGGATTGACATCCGGATAAAGTTGATGTATTATCTCTTGTGTTGTCGGTGAGATATCGACAGCAGGTGTGCTTAGCTCAGCTGGATAGAGCGTTTGGCTACGGACCAAAAGGCCGGGGGTTCGAATCCTCTAGCACACGGACAGGTATGCAGCGTGCTGTATACCTGTTTTTTTTGTGCAGAAAGAATACTGTTTCAGTGCCATTGGACGTGACAGCCGCAGAAACATGTGCTATTCTTTTTTTATGATTTCATGAGGTGATGTGAGACCTGAACTCACATTGCGCGCTCTGACAACGATGACTTGAAATAAGTGAGGTGTATTTGCATGAGTAAAACAATTTCGGCACTGATTGAAAACGGACAGGCTATTCTGGGCATTGAGTTTGGCTCGACGCGGATCAAAGGGGTACTTATTGACGAAAAAGGCACGCCGATCGCTTCCGGAAGCCATGAGTGGGAAAACCGCCTGGAGAATGGAATATGGACATATACGCAGGATGACATATGGGAAGGCCTTCATGACTGCTACCGGGACCTTGCGCAGGATGTTAAAACGAAATACGGCGTTGAGATCCGTGCCCTCAAAGCAATCGGCCTGAGCGCGATGATGCATGGATACCTTGCGTTTGACAGCAGTGATCGCCTTCTTGTTCCCTTCAGGACATGGAGGAATACCATAACGGAAGAGGCATCTGAAAAGCTGACGGAGCTGTTTCAGTTCCATATTCCGCAGAGATGGAGCACTGCCCATCTGTATCAGGCTATCCTGAACGGGGAAGAGCATGTGAAGGATGTTGCGTTTTTTACAACGCTGGCCGGATATGTGCACTGGCAGCTGACCGGTGAGAAGGTCATCGGCGTCGGCGATGCGTCGGGCATGTTCCCGATCGACAGCAAGATCTGTGATTACAACGCGAGGATGCTTGACCAGTTTGCTTCTCTTGACGAGGTTGCTGCTTACAGCTGGAACATCCGCGACATTCTTCCCAGAGTACTCTCGGCAGGGGCAGACGCCGGTGTGCTGACTGAGCAGGGCGCGCGCATGCTGGATCCGACGGGAGTTCTCCAGGCAGGAGCCGTTTTCTGCCCGCCGGAAGGCGACGCGGGAACAGGCATGGCGGCAACGAATTCCGTCCGGAAGCGTACGGGAAATGTTTCCGCAGGCACATCCATCTTCTCCATGGTCGTTCTTGAGAAAGAACTGAGCAAGGTGCATCCGATGATCGATATGTGCACGACACCGGACGGGGCACCGGTTGCCATGGTTCACTGCAATAACGGCACGTCTGATCTGAATGCGTGGGTCAACCTGTTCAGGGAGTTCTCGGATGCTGCAGGA
>CADCOP010000137.1 GCA_902803065.1 uncultured Lachnospiraceae bacterium
CAGCAAAGTTTTACTGCACGGGACCCGCCACCTGATGTTACAGTACGCCGATCTTACGGAGCACTTCTTCAACTGTTTTTACAGGGCAGATCTCAAGGCCGTTCCTGACCTCCTCCGCAACCTTTTCCAGGTCGTTTTCATTTTCCTTCGGGATGAAGACCTTTTTCACGCCGGCTCTCTGCGCCGCCATCAGCTTTTCCGGCAGGCCGCCGATGGGCATGACCAGGCCGCGCAGCGATACTTCGCCGGTCATGGCGATCTGCGGCTGGACGACCTTGCCTGTCACCAGGGACGCGATCGCGCTGGTGAGGGTGATGCCGGCGGAGGGCCCGTCCTTGGGGACCGCGCCTTCCGGGACGTGGACGTGAAGGTCATTTTCCGCAAACATCGCAGCGCTCTCAGGGTACATCATCTTCACCAGGCTGATCGCGATCTGCACGGATTCCTTCATGACATCGCCCAGCTGGCCTGTGATGATCGTCTTCCCGCTGCCCTTGGTAAATACTGCCTCGATAAACAGGATCTCGCCGCCGGCCCTTGTCCAGGCAAGTCCCGTGACCACGCCGCTCCGGCCGCTCTCCTGGATCTTGTCGTGGCGCATCGGTTTCGCGTCGAGAAATTCCTCCAGGCGCTTCGGTGAGACCGTGATCGACTTCTGGTCTCCGCGGACCAGCTTGACAGCCGCCACCCGGCACAGGGTATCCAGGCGCTTTTTGAGGCCGCGCACGCCTGATTCCATGGTGTAATCGGAGATGATCGCCTCGAGGGCTTCATCGCTGACCTTGAGGTTCCTGCTCTTGATTCCCGTGCTCTGCATAGCCCGCGGAAGCAGATGCCTGCGGGCAATCTGGAGTTTTTCCACAGCTGTATATCCCGGGAATTCGATGACTTCCATACGGTTGAGCAGCGGCTCCGGGATCGTATCGACCGAGTTCGCCGTGCACAGGAACAGGACGCCGGACAGATCGTAAGGCACATTCATGTAATGATCCGTAAATGTGCTGTTCTGCTCGGGGTCGAGCACCTCAAGCAGAGCGCTTGCCGGATCCCCGGAGAAATCCCTGCTCAGCTTATCGACTTCATCGAGCACGACGACAGGGTTGGATACGCCGCTCTTGCGGATCCCGTCCATGATCCGGCCGGGCATGGCTCCGATGTATGTCCTTCTGTGGCCGCGGATCTCCGCCTCATCGCGCACGCCGCCCAGGCTGACACGCACGTATTTGCGGTGCAGCGCTTTGGCGATGCTCTGGCCGATGCTGGTCTTGCCGGTACCCGGCGCGCCGACGAACAGCAGGATCGAGCCTGCCTGCTTACGGTTCAGGTTCATGACCGCGATCTGCTGGAGCACGCGGTCCTTGACCTTTTTCAGGCCGTAATGATCTTCATCCAGGACCGCCTCAGCCTCCCTGAGGTCGATCTCCTTCATCTCCTCCGGCTTCCAGGAAAGCCCCGTGACGAAGTCCAGGTAATCATACAGCAGTCCGTATTCGCTGCTGTTCTGCCCCTCATGCTTCATCCTTCCCAGGACCTTGACAGCTTCCTTTTTCGCTGTCTCATTCATCCCGGATTCTTCGATCAGCCGCTCGAACCTGCGCACATCCGACACGTTCTCCGGATGCATCTCATCCAGCTCTCTCTGCAGGTACTCCATCTGCTTTTTGATGGCGTCCTCGCGGTAGAGCTTTTCGTTCGAGCTGACCTGCGCGTTCTCAGCCTCGTTGCTGACCCTTGCCAGCGCGAGATACTGGTACAGCGCCTGTTCCATCAGAGCGTTTCTCTCCGATATCTTATCCGCCGCCATGATGGCGTATTTTTCTTCATTTGTAATGGGCAGCTGGGCGCCGACGATGGTCACGATCTCCCCGATCGATTTCCACTGCATCACATAGCCCCTGGCCATCATGCCCCACTGATTATCCGCGACAAACCGGACAAATGCTGCTTTCAGGTCATTTAAATGCTTTTCCTGCTCCTCGTCGCTCATGTCCAGGATGTCCGGCCGGACCTCCGCGTCAAGCAGAAGGGTGCCGTCCTCCTCGTGAAGGTTGGAAAATGTAACGCGGTTGATGATGCTCACTTCCACATCGCCATCCCCGCTGATCGCTTCGACCACGGCGCTGACTCCGATCGGATAGATGTCATCCGCCGTCAGGTCCGCTCTCTCTTTATCCTCTTTGATCATCAGGAAAATGAATTCATCATGTTCCTGTGCGTCGCCGCCGGTAATATTTTTAAAATATTCGCCTTTAAAATAAAGGGTCACACCCGGCACAAAAACCATGTTGTAAAAAGGTATCGCCCTCATATTGTTCCTCCCCGGAAAAATCTTGTTAGCACTCCGGTTAGTCGAGTGCTAGTTATCGACATTATAGCACACATTTTCAATTCGTCAATATACCCGCAGGACAATCAGGGGAGTCAGCCGATACCTTTTATTATTATAACTTCATACGGAAAACCGGTCTGTCCGGAAGGGTGCCGCCGGCAGGCCGGAGGCTCCGAAGAGGTTCACCTTGCAATAGTTTCTCCAGGCATACCGGAGAAACGCGGGAGCGCTTACCTGCTCCGACCACAGCACAGCTGTATCTGCGTCCGCATACCCCCGGGCCGGGTAGAATACTCCGTCCTTTCCGGCTATTTCAAAGCCGGAAAGCTCATCGCCCTGCACCTTGAGAAAACCTCCGGTATGCTCAAAACGGGCATATGCTTTCTCGTCATTAAAATCCACCCGTGCTTTGACAGGCGCGTCCGCGCAGATCTCTTCTCCATAGACCTTGCTTCTCGCCTGCAGGGCAAGCCGGAATCCGACGGTTTCTTTGTCCAGCGGGTGTATATTGTCAAATTCTCCGCAGTCGGTCAGAACAGCCAGTCCGGTATTTGCCACGGTTCTGCTGATCTTCATCTGCTGATCCCGAAGCATTGCCCAGTGCCTGCTGTCAATACCCTGCACTGCGTCTGCTTTCGCGATGTACATGGGAAGCTGCACAAAAAGAAACGGCAGCTGATCATCCCCCCACTCGCTCCGCCACTCATCGATCAGGGAAAGCATCATCCAGTCATATGTAGCGTATCTCGCCTCATCTTCCTCTCCCTGGTAATACAGAAATCCCCGGATCGAATAAGGCCGCACTCTCTGTATCATGGTATAGAACAGACCTGCCGGGCGGAACGGGGACTGATTTCCGGCTGGCTGCGGCCATGGACACAGGCCGCAGACTTCATTCAGGATCTCCCAGGAAACGCCGGGATCCTCTTTCCGTTTTTCCTGAACGCGGGCATTCCACACTTCCCATTCCCGGTTGTATTCTTCCATCTCAGTTCTGTACTGCTCGTCCGTCTTATCTCCCACAAGAGCTCTGTACTCTTCTATGTACGAGCTGCCGGCTGCGGTTTTCATCAGCTGCTCTCTGCTCATCCAGCAGCTGATGGATGTCCCGCCCCATGCGCAGCAGATGATGCCGACCGGCACATCCATCACAGAACGCAGATGCCGCGCAAAATACCACGCAACGGCACTCATCACCGGACTGGTATCCGGACCGCAGACCTTCCATCCGCTTTCCGCTTCCTGTTTTCTCAGTTCTTCGCCAGGGACCGCGCACTTTGGCGTCATATAAAACCGGATGTCCGGATGCGCGCTGCCGGCGACGGCATGCTCCCCGTCCATGCTGTTGATCAGTTCCAGCTCCATGTTGCTCTGGCCCCCGGCGAGCCAGACTTCACCGACGGAAACATCCCGGAACTCTAAAATCTCGTCCCCGCTTCGCACCGTCAGCACCAGTCCCCTGGCTGCTTTTTCCGGCGGCAGATGTACCATCCAGAAGCCCGTGTCATCCGCGGCCTCGGTGACGGTTTCCGTATCCAGTGATACTTCCACGCCGGCACCCGGACGCGCCGATCCCCATACCGGTATCGATTTATCCCTTTGCAAAACCATGTGATCTGAAAATATCGCTCCTGCCGATAACATTCTCTTTCCTTCCCGCCTCTGCGGCTTTTTCATACATTTCAAAACGGCCTTCGCCGGCTTTCATATCAGTAATATCAAGACGGCCCCGGCTGCGCTTTTCATGCAGCGCAGCCAGGGCCGCCGGGTGATCATTGTCAACGGATATCGTAAACGCTCCGAACGGTCAGCGAATCCGTGTTTCCCCGGAGCACGCGGATCGTTCTGGTCCCCGGCTCCATATCAAAGTAATTATCCTCCAGAAGGAGACTGCCGTCTCCGTTCAGGATCTCCACCGACCGCGCGTAGGCGTCTGCCGTAACCGTCAGCACTTTTCCTGAAGCATCTGCGCTTACCTTGAGATGCGGATCCGCGAATGCGTAGTGCTTTGGCGCGGCGAACAGGACACTCCCGTAAGAGCCGGATCTCTCCATGCGGAAGAACAGATGATGCCTCATCGGATCGATATCCGCAAGTTCGATCACGGGAAAGGCTTCCGCTGAGAACGGCTCCGTTTGCGCTTCAAACCATCCTTCCCGCTCGACCCTGCCTTCCGGCGTCCGCAGTTCCCAGATCACGGTGTCCTCCACCGTCTCCAGGGTCTCATTGCTGATGCAGAGTTTTGCTGAAAACTTAACATCTCCCGGCTCGCTGATGCAGGTCCGTCCCATTGACGGAAGGCTCACTTCCTCACAGGAAAGAAGGACCGGCGCGAAGAAGCGTTTCGCGCTGTAGTGCAGCGCTTTCCATCGTCCGAAATAATCGATGGACGACCAGGAAGCCACCGGCCAGATGTCATTGAGCTGCCAGTAGATCGCGCCCATGCACCGCATGTCCGCGCGGTTCCGCCTCAGATGCTCGACGCCGTAACGGATCGCATCGGCCTGCAGAAGCTGCGATGCGTAAACAAGCAGCGAAAGATCGTTCGGGTACAGATAATTCTGTGAAAGGTATTTCAGGATCTTCCCGTTTGCCCCGCTGTTTCTCTGGTGCATCTCCATAACATAGGAGAAGATGTTGCGGTCCTCCGGGAGGGTAAAGGAGCGGATCGTCTCCATCGCCGGAAAGGACTGGAACCCGAATTCCGACAGGTAGCGGAAATAATAATCCCGGTATCCCGTAAAGGGAACATCTCCATGCCATACATCCCAGTAATGTACATCGCCTCGTCCCGGATCGCGGGGATCAACAAACTTTCCTCCCGAAGAGGGTGAGGAAGGCCAGTAGAACCGGTCCGGGTCCTCCTCCTTCAGGATATTCGGGATGATATACTCGTTCTGGATCAGATAGTCCGCCGCTGTCTCATCGGTGCCGTCATAAACCCTCTCAAGAGCGAACTGCTCCATCTCGTTATTCCCGCACCACAGAAGCAGGCTTGCGTGATGCCGCAGCCTCCGAGCGTTCTGCCGGATCTCCTCGGTGATGCTCTTTACAAATGCATCGGTCAGCCGGTAATTGGCGCAGGCAAACATCAGGTCTTCCCACACAACAAGTCCCATCTCATCGCACAGATCAAAGAACTCATCGTCCGGATAGAAGCCGCCGCCCCAGACGCGGATGGCGTTGAAATGCGCGTCGCGGCAGCTCTCCAACAGGGCCGCCGTACGTTCCCGGCTTCTCCTCGAGAGAATGTTATCCTCGGGAATATAGTCGGCTCCCATCGAGAAGAATGGCTGCCCGTTGACCATGGCGGCAAAGGTCTCGCCCCACTGGTCTTTCTTCCGGAGGACACCCGCGGTCCGAAGGCCGATGCGGAATTCTTTCACGTCCTCTTCGCGCTCCTCATGTATGTGCGCATTCCCGCATTCCTTTCCCTCGTCGCAGGATGCGGCGGACGGTGAAAAGGCAGCGGCGCGAAGCGTATAGAGAGGCTGTCCTCCCAGTCCGTTCGGCCACCACAGGGAAGGAGATGGCACCTCGAATCTTTCTCCGGGTTCAAAAGACCAGGAACGTCCGTCCGGAGAAGTCAGTGTGAGCTGTATTTTCCCGGCATCTCCTTCCGTGATCACTTCCGCGGTCAGATACACGCGGACGCGACCTTCGCGCGCTGCCCTTCCGCCGTCCTCTGCCTCATCGACCGGTATGCCTTCCTCTGTCAGGATCTCCTGCTTCACGCGAACATCGAGAATGCGGACGTCATTCCAGCCAAGAAGCTGAACATCTTTCCAGATCCCCTGGTCAGGGAGACGGGGACCCCAGTCCCATCCGAACATGCAATGGGCCTTGCGAAGATGCGGAAAACCCCGCATTGCTTCATCGGATCCGCCCAGATGATGTTTTTTGTCCTCCTCACGGATAAACTGCAGGGGAGAATGCGTTGTGACCGTCAATGTATTGTCCGTTTCCCTCAGGATACCGCCGACCGGATACTCCCATGCAATGTGCATATTATCCGTGCTGCCAAGCTTCACTCCGTTCAAGTACACATCCGCCAGAGTATCTATCCCGTCAAATCTGAGCACCTGACGAGCGCATCCTGCGATGTTTTCAGGCAGGTCAAATTTCCTCTCGAACGTATAATCCTTTTCCATGAGCGACAGCGCTTTCAGCTCATTGTCCCGGTAATACGGGTCCTCCATTTCTCCCGCGTCAAGGAGGAAGGAATACACGGATCCGGGGATCTGTCCGCTCACAATATGTCCATCTTCGCAGGTCATTTCCCACGATCCGTTTAAGCTCCAGTGTTCCATAGACTCTACCTCTTTCTAAGCAATCAAATGATAAATCTTCTATCCCGCGCCGGCACCTTATCCCTTGACTGCTCCGCCGGTGATGCCGGAATAGATCTGATCCTGACAGAGAATGAAGACGATTAGCGCCGGCAAAAATGATATGATGACGCCTGCGCAGATCAGGTTGTACTGGCTTCCCATCGGACCCACAAAGGTATAAAGTGATGTCGCAATGGTATGAAGCTTCTTATCCATCAGGTACAGATTGGCACAGTAATACTCATTGTAGACGCTCACGCCTTTCAGGATGCACGCCGTCATGATCGCGGGCTTAAGAAGCGGCAGGATGATCTGCCAGTAGATCTGCCAGTAGCTCGCTCCATCTATAATAGCCGATTCATCCAGCGATATGGGAATATTTTCCATAAACTGGATAAAAATATAGATGGAGATGACATCCGTCCCGCACATCATGATGATATAACCGTGAAGCGTGTTGACCAGGTGCAGAGATGACATCACGTTATAAACGGTAACCTGCATCGCGACGGAAGGAAGAAGCGACGCAAACAGATACAGGCTGCGGACAAGCCCGTTGCCCGGAAACGCGAAGCGGTTCAGAACAAAAGCCAGCTGCGTACCCACAATAACCGATACCAGCAGCACGAACGCCATGACGATGATCGAATTTAAAAAGGCTCTTCCCATGTCCGCCTGCTTAAATGCCCGGATAAAATTGCTGAAGTTCAGGAAATTCTCCGGCAGTGTCATAACGTTGGTGGCTTTGTATTCCTCTTCCGTCTTAAACGCAGTGATCACGCATGAAACGAGAGGGATCACCGCGCACAGCCCGAAGAAAAGAAGGCTTCCGTATTCCACGATCGTCCAGACGATTGCTCCGGCCGACATTGCTTTATGCTTTTTTCCCGTAGTCCCGTTTACCGGTTTCATGCGCCAGCGCCTCCCTTCTTTAATGCTGCTTTGCTCTCTTTTTCCGCTTTCAGTCTCGCCTTCTTCGCCGCGTAGGACTCATCTTCCGACTCCGCGTCGCGGAAAACGAACTTGAAGAACAGCTTCTGAAGGATCGTGCAAGCAAAGATGATCAGGAGCAGCACGACCGCCATCGCGGAAGCCAGGCCGACCTTCTGGCTGACATGCGCTATCTCGTTCATGATGACGAAATAAGTTCCGGTTCCATTGGCGCCGTTCGTAATAACGTAGGGCTGCTCGAAGGCGGAAAGAGAACCCGTGATCGACAGAATAATGTTGAGGGTTACGATCGTCTTGATGGATGGCAGGATAATGTTTCTGAACATCTGCCACTTATTGGCCCCGTCAAGCGCGGCCGCCTCATAGAGCGTATCATCGACCGACATGATCGCGCCGATAAACAGGACCATGTTCTGTCCGAAATATCTCCAGACACTCGTCGCCACCAGCGACCAGTTGTTCACTGACTGGTCTTTCAGCCAGTACGGCAGATTATCCAGCTGAAACCCGCACCACTGCAGTACCGTATCAAACACAAATCCGCGGGTATAGAAAAACTTGAAGATGAAACCGATAGCGATACCGTTGATCAGATACGGGAAGAACATGAGTCCCTTGAAGAAATTTCCTCCCTTGACCTTAAAGCTCAGGATCGTCGCCAGATAAAGGGCAATGACGAGCTGGAGCAGGGCTCCCACAACATAATAGAGCGAAAGCTTCAGGGCTCCAAAGCAATCTTTTCTCCGGAATACATCAATATAGTTCTTCAAGCCGACAAACTGGCGCTTATCGATCGGCGTCGTATATTTCATTTTGTAAAAGCTGAAGCGCACCATTTCCGCAAAGGGATAATAGGTGAACAGGATCAGAAGGCCCAGCGGAATGATCATGAATGCGATCGGAAGCCATACCTTCTGCCCCTTTCTGGATCTTGCCCATGCCAGGAGCCCGCCGGACGAGCTCTTCTGCAAACCGGGATTATTCATTAACTGCCTCCTTCCGGGAAAAAAGAACGGCGCAGGAACCCGGTAAATGGGCCCCCGCGCCCGAAGATCTTTTCTGTCAGAATGTCTTTTCGGCTCTTACTCTTCCGTTACTTCAACGCCGCAGCTTTCCTGCGCGTCAGACCATACGGCATTCCATTCTGCCATGATCTCGTCAAATTCCATATCCCCGTTGGATGCGTGCTCAATGATCTCCTGGATCTTTGTGTTTCCGCCGTTGTTGATGTTCAGCTCGGACTCCATGTTCAGCTCGTTCAGCAGATCCTCTTCTCCTGCCACTGCGGGCTCATCCTGGACAAAGACGACATCTGAAAAGTCAAGTTTTGTTCTGTCAGATCCTGCTACGATCGGGAGTCCATCCTCATTGTAGGAGAAATCAGACATTTCAGTCATCCATTTGACAAATACGAGAGCCGCGTTCTTTTCATCTTCAGAAGCATGAACGTTAATGCCGAAGCAGTAATCCGGGCCTGCCGCTGCGTACTGCTGTCCGTCAACAGAGATCGGGAATGGCATGTAGCCGATGTCTGCCGCGTTCGGGCCTGCTGCTTCCATCTGCGGATAAGCCCAGGAGCCGAGAACCATGCAGCCGATCTCGCCGTTATTAATCATTCCCTTGCAGCCTTCCCAGTCTGTTGTTGTGTAGTCATCCTCGATCAGGCCATTTGCGACCGCATCATAGAGGATCTTATAAACAGCGTAGGGATGCGTTCCATCTCCGTAATCACGGAACGGATCCTTCTCATGAAGAAGCTTCTGGTTGATATATGCGGGATCACCGGTTGCGTTGCCGCCGATGTAAGCATCCCAGGCACCCATCGTCCATCCGGCTGCGTAGTTTGTGTAGAGCGGGATCGCGTCTGTGTTTTCCTTGATCATTTTAAGCGCTTCAATGAATTCATCCGGAGTAGTCGGCAGTTCTGTGATGCCTGCTTCCTCGAATACCTTCTTGTTATAGACAATGCCCTGTGCCGTCGCTGTGGAAGGAATTCCATAGACCTCATCCTCGTAAGCCCACTGGGAAGCATAGTTGATCAGGCCGTTCATCGTCTCAAGATCACCGAAGCTTTCGAAATAGATAGACAGATCCGCTTTATCAACCGCCGGGATCATCATGACCGTCTCATAGTCCCCGGACTGGAGATGCGTCAGCGCGTCATCCGCGTAGTTTGTATCGGTCGTGATGTCAACCTGGATGCCCGGATACATCTCGTTGAAAGCAGCGAGATATTCCTTCCATGTCACTCCGCCATAATCCTCGGAATCAAGATCCGTACGGTGGTTGAACACGGTGATGGTCGTTTCAAGATCCGTATAATCTTCGCCCAGCGTGATGTCC
>CADCOP010000138.1 GCA_902803065.1 uncultured Lachnospiraceae bacterium
GAACAGATACAGACATGATCGGCGGCGTTTGCCGCAGGGAGGAATAATTCATGGCACTTCGACAGATCAGAACGCTTGGCGATCCGATACTTGAAAAAAGCTGCAGGGAAGTTACTGAGATGACTCCGAGGCTTGAGGAACTGATCCGGGACATGCTGGATACGATGTATGACGCGGAAGGTGTAGGCCTTGCCGCACCCCAGGTGGGGGTCCGGAGACGGATCGTTGTCATCGATGTGGGCGAAGGTCCCATCATTCTTATCAATCCGGAGATCAAAGAGAGCGACGGGGAGCAGACCGGCGCTGAAGGCTGCCTTTCCGTACCCGGACAGGCCGGAACTGTGACCAGGCCGAACCACGTCATCGTCAGGGCACTGAATGAGAAAATGGAAGAGATCGAGGTCGAAGGAACAGAGCTTCTCGCAAGAGCGCTCTGCCATGAACTGGATCATCTTGACGGAATCATGTATGTGACCAAGGTGGAAGGTGAACTGTACGATACGGTTTCGGAAGATGAAACGGAAGAACCCGGCGGAGAAGCCTCTGCAGAGCAGACGCCGGCATCAGAGGCAGCTGCCCTGGCAGCCCAGGCGGAAGTGACAGGGAAAGAGGAGAAGGCGAATGAAACAGGAAAATGACAATCTGAAAAAGATCGTATTTATGGGAACTCCGGATTTCGCGTCGTACATCCTTGAAAGGCTTCTGGATTCTGAGTATACCGTACAGGCGGTGTTCACTCAGCCGGACCGTCCGAAGGGCCGCAGCGGGAAGCTGCAGATGAGTCCTGTAAAGGAAGCTGCCGTCAAAGCAGGGATCCCGGTGTATCAGCCGCTTAAGATCCGAGAGGGAGATAATTTCAGGATCCTGAGTGAACTTGCGCCGGATGTGATCGTTGTGGCTGCCTTCGGGCAGATCATTCCGAAGCAGATCCTGGATCTTCCGAAGTACGGATGTATCAATGTTCATGCCTCTCTGCTCCCGGCTTACCGCGGCGCAGCCCCGATCCAGTGGGCCATCTTAAACGGAGAGAGCGTTACTGGCGTAACGACAATGCAGATGGGAACCGGGCTGGATACAGGCGATATGATCGAAAAGACCGAAGTTGCCATTGCGGCGGATGAGACAGGCGGCAGCCTGTTTGACAAGCTGAAAGAGGCAGGAGCCGATCTTTTGCTGAGTACCCTCTCCGCTCTGAATAACGGCACAGCTGTGCGTACGCCGCAGCCTGAGGAGAGCCCGACAGCTTATGCATCCATGCTGACACATAAGACAGGTGAGATCGACTGGACGCTTCCGGCCGTGGTCACAGAGAGAAAAGTGCGGGGGCTGAATCCCTGGCCTTCCGCGTATACATACCTGAACGGCAGACAGCTCAAGATCTGGAAAGCGGCTGTTTGCGGCGGCGAAGCTCTGAGAGGTGTTCCTGCGGGAACGATCGTCAGGGCGTCCGGCACAGACCTCTGGATCCAGACAGGAGACGGGATCCTGAAGGTACTGGAACTGCAGCTGGAAGGAAAGAAACGGATGGAAACGGCTGCGTTCCTTAGAGGCTGCCATCCGGAGGAAGGCATGCTTCTTGGCCAGTAAGCCCCATCCCTGGGGGATCACAGCTGACCCTGCCGCGGACCGCGCAGCAGTAAGCTCTTGCCTGAAAGGAGGAGAACCGTAACAATATGCCTAATCTGCGTGAAATAATACTTGAGATCCTGATGCAGATCACGGAGGAGGAAGCATACAGCCACATCGTGCTGCGGGCAGTGCTGGAGCAGTATCAGTACCTGGATAAGCGGGACCGCGCTTTTATAACGCGTGTCGCGGAAGGTACGCTGGAGCATATGCTGCAGCTGGATTACATCATAGAGTGCTTTTCCAAAGTGCCGATCTATAACATGAAGCCCCTGATCAGGAATCTTCTGCGCATGTCCGTCTATCAGCTGAAATACATGGACAGCGTGCCGGATTCGGCTGTGTGCAATGAGGCGGTGCGCATCGCCCAGAAGCGGGGATTCTATAATCTGAAGGGATTTGTCAACGGAGTTCTGCGCAGTACCGCGAGAGGTCTGGGAAGCGTTGTTTATCCGTCGGCTGAGCAGGACCCGGAGCTGTACCTTTCAGTCATTTACTCCATTCCGCTCTGGATCGTCCGCAAATGGCTTCTTCAGTACGACTTCGCGATCGTGGAGCAGGTGTGCAGGAGCACGCACATGCAGAAAGGAACGGCTGTCCGGTGCAGGCTGGAAAAAGCTTCGAAAGAGGAGATCATCGCTGACCTGCAGGCGCAGGGTATCACTGTGACAGAGCATCCGTACCTTGACTATGCTCTCGTGATATCCGGATATAATTATATGCAGGCTGTGAGCGCTTTTAAAAAAGGATGGATCACGGTCCAGGATGTCAGCTCCATGCTTGTGGCAGAAGCAGCAGCCCCGAACTGGGGGGACTACTGCCTGGATGTATGCGCGGCTCCCGGAGGGAAAAGCATACACCTCTCTGACAAGCTCCAGGGCTCCGGTTTTGTGGAGGCAAGAGACATCTCTGAGAAAAAGGTCGCCCTGATGCAGGAGCGTTTTGAAGAACTCGGATCGATCAACCTGCGCGCGGCAGTGAAAGACGCGTCGGCCTTTGACATTGAATCGGAAGGAAAAGCGGACATCGTGCTGGCGGATGTACCCTGCTCGGGACTCGGCGTGATCGGGAAAAAGCAGGACATCAAGTATAAGATGACCGAACAGAGACAGGCGGAGATCATCCGCCTTCAGAAGAAGATCCTGCATGTGGTGCAGAGCTATGTAAAGCCGGGCGGTGTGCTGATCTACAGTACCTGCACGATCGGAGCAGACGAGAACCAGATGAACGTGAAATGGTTCCTGGATAATTTTCCGTTCCGGCTGGAGAGCATAGACGCGTACCTGTGCGAGGCGCTTCATTCAAGAACAACAGCCGGAGGTTTCATTCAGCTGCTTCCCGGGATCCACGAGACGGATGGATTTTTCATCGCGCGTCTCAGAAGGATCGAAAGCTGAGACCTGGCCCCGGTATATTACATTTGGAGGACAGATGGAAACAGAGCATCCGGATATCAGATCCATGACAGAAAGCGAACTTGCGGAGTTCATGGCAGGACTCGGGGAAAAACCGTTCCGGGCCAGACAGCTTTATGAGTGGCTCCATGTGCATCTGGCAGAGAGCTTTGAGGAGATGTCGAATCTCCCGGCTGCCCTTCGGGCAAAACTGTCGGAAAGTGCCGTGCTGGTCACTCTGCGGCCTGTTGAAATACTTACTTCAAAGCTTGACGGAACACAGAAATATCTCTTTGGCCTTTCAGACGGAAATGTGATCGAGAGTGTCCTGATGAGATATCATCACGGCAATTCCGTCTGCATATCCTCCCAGGTGGGCTGCCGGATGGGATGTACATTCTGCGCTTCCACGATCGGGGGAAAGGTGAGGGACCTGCGGGCGAGCGAGATGCTTGACCAGGTCTACCGCATTCAGAAGATCACAGGTGAAAGAGTTTCGAACGTTGTGGTCATGGGAACCGGAGAGCCCCTCGATAACTATGAAAACCTTCTCCGGTTTATCGCGCTGCTGACAGATGAGAAGGGGCTGCATATCAGTCAGAGGAACATTACCGTCAGTACCTGCGGGCTTACGGAGAAGATCCGGGCGCTCGCGGATGAAAAACTTCAGATCACACTTGCGCTGTCCCTTCACGCGTCTTCGCAGGAAAAAAGGAAGAAGCTGATGCCGGTGGCAAACAGATACGAGCTCGGGGACGTGCTCGATTCGTGCCGTTATTATTTCGAGAAGACGGGCCGGCGGGTCTCCTTTGAGTACAGTCTGGTCGGCGGCGTGAACGATACGCCGGAGGATGCCGCTGAGCTTCATGAACTGATTGGCGGTATGAACTGTCATGTTAACCTCATTCCGGTGAATCCCGTCCGGGAGAGAAGCTACGTGCAGCCGGACCGAACAACTGTTCTGAAGTTTAAAAATATTCTTGAAAAATATGGGATTAATGTTACTATTAGGAGAGAAATGGGCCGGGATATCAGCGGTGCCTGCGGACAGCTGCGGAGAAGTTACATGACGGATCGGGACTAGGCAGCTGTTTTTGTTGACCATATCTTTTCGACAGTTCGAAAATACAGAAGGTATGGCCGGTTAATGCAGTAAGGAAGAAAGTATGAGATCGTACTGTCTGACAGACATAGGTACAGTCAGAAAAATGAATCAGGATTTTGTCTATGCGTCGGACCAGCCTGTCGGCATCCTGCCGAACCTGTACATCGTTGCGGATGGAATGGGCGGACATGCGGCAGGGGATTATGCTTCCCGCTGTGCCGTTGAGACTATGGTCGACTACATAGAGAACGCCTCCTCCGGCGGACCGGTCACACTGCTTGGAAACGCACTGACGGAGGCCAACCGGAAGGTCATGGAAAAAGCGCTCTCCGACCGGAGCATGGAGGGTATGGGAACTACGCTGGTCGCTGCGGTCGTTCAGAACGGCTGCCTGTATGTGGCGAACGTGGGAGACAGCCGCCTGTATCTGATCGACGACCGGCTGGAGCAGATCACAAGGGATCATTCCCTGGTGGAGGAGATGGTCCGGGCCGGAGAACTCAGACGCGAGGACGCGCGTCTCCATCCGGACAAGAATGTGATCACCCGCGCTGTTGGCGTGAAAAGCTCCGTAGCAATTGACTTTTTTGACGTAGCCCTGAACAGGGGGGACCGTTTCCTGATCTGTTCCGACGGCCTGACGAATATGGTGCCGGAGGACATGATCTTCAGAATCGTAAAAGAAAAAGGCAGCCTCGAAGAGGCGGCCAGAGAACTGGTAGATGAAGCAAACCGAAGCGGCGGGAGTGACAATATTTCTGTTATTCTGGCGGCTCCCGATGTGGGCGGAGATTAATATATGCTGAAAAACGGAGTATTTCTTCAAAATAGATATGAGATCATCAGCCGCATCGGGTCGGGAGGTATGGCAGACGTCTATAAGGCGCGGGACCATAAGCTGAACCGCTATGTGGCGATCAAGGTTCTCAAGAGTGAATTCAGGGATGATAAGAGCTTCCTTTCAAAATTCCGGGTGGAAGCGCAGGCGGCCGCGGGCCTCGCACATTCGAACATTGTTAATGTGTACGATGTCG
This sequence comes from uncultured Lachnospiraceae bacterium, assembly GCA_902803065.1. Taxonomy (GTDB): domain Bacteria; phylum Bacillota; class Clostridia; order Lachnospirales; family Lachnospiraceae; genus Merdiplasma. Next base: position 5,160 of record CADCOP010000138.1, read on the forward strand.
GTGAGGACAGAGGAGCCAGCTTTATTGTCATGGAGCTTGTGGAAGGTATTACGCTGAAAGCCTACATAGGAAAAAAAGGCAGGCTTTCCGTACGCGAAGCCACGAGTATCGCCCTGCAGGTCGCTGCCGGACTTGAGGCAGCGCATAATAACGGTATTATTCACAGGGATGTGAAACCGCAGAATATCATCATTTCCCTGGATGGCAAGGCTAAGATAGCTGATTTCGGTATCGCGAGGGCGGCGACGTCGGATACGATCTCATCCTCGGCGATGGGATCGGTGCATTACTGCGCGCCTGAGCAGACAAGAGGCGGTTACTGCGACGCAAAAAGCGATATTTATGCCATGGGTGTGACCATGTTTGAAATGCTGACCGGACGTCTTCCCTTTGAGGGAGACACTACGGTTGAGGTTGCGCTGCGGCATCTGCAGGAGGATACGCCCAGCCCCCGCAAATTCGCGTCGGACCTTCCTCTGAGCACGGAAAAGATCGTTCTCAAGTGCATGCAGAAGAGCCCGGACCGGCGTTATGCCAACATGGGCGAACTGATCCGGGATCTGAAGGAATCCCTGGTCAATCCGGACGGCGACTTTGTAACGATCCGTGAAGTTGATCAGAAAACGCCTACGGTCATGCTCTCCAAGGAGGAAGTCAGCAAGATCCGGAGCAGTTCAGGCATGCCGTCCTACGATCCGACCATGGATACAGGAGCCGCGGGCGCTCTTAAGGACACGCAGACACCTTCCGGCGACAGCCGTATGTATCCCTATGGAGGGACCTATTATCAGAGCAGCGGGTATCAGGATCTGCGCCATTCCTCAGAAGGAAGCGAGGATGATAAGGGGTATGACCCTGATCCGAGCGTTGGTGATTTTCAGGCAAGAATGGATTATCCCGGCGGTGAGGACGAGGAGTCAGAGGACGATCTGTTCGAGTATGAGAGAAAAAAGAACAGAAAAAAACGCGGCAAAAGGAAAAAGAATGATGATGACGGAGGCGGCAGCACAGATCTGGAGCGTGTGATCACTGTAGCCGGCATTGCCGCGGCAGTGACAGCGGCCCTTGTGATCCTGTATTTTGTCGGGAAGGCGGTTGGCCTTTTCGGAAACAGCACAGGACAGACAGAGCCGGGAACTGTATCTACGGAAGCGCAGACACAGACCTCAGCACAACAGGATACGACAAGGATCGCCGTGCCTGAGATCCTCGGCTATACGGAAGCAGAGGCTCAGAAGCTTCTGCGGGAGCAGGGCCTGGGTTATAAATACCAGGGAGAGATCGCATCGGCGGAATACGCAAAAGGACTTGTTGTCAGACAGAGCGTGGAGCCAGGCACGATCGTTGATGGAAATACGATGATCGGCTATCTTTTAAGCTCAGGCGTATCCGAAACGCTCAGCGTTCCTGATGTTTCCGGATCCTCAAGGGAGGAAGCAGAAAAAGCGCTCAAGAGCCTTGGCCTGACCGTACAGGTCGACAATACCAGGTACAGCAATTCTGTTGAGGAAGGGTATGTCATAACGACGAACCCGGGCGCGGGATCGCCTGCCGCATCGGGCGATATGGTCACGATCTACATCAGCCAGGGACCTGATTCATCTACCGTAAAGATGCCCAGACTCATTGATCATTATGTGGATGATGCTTCGATCGCCCTCAATAACCTCGGACTGTATGTGTACACGATCGAGGTGTACAGTGATACGGTCGAGAAGGGGATCGTCATCTCACAGGATGTTCCTGCGGATTCCGTCGTTCAGACGGGAACCACGGTTACGATCACTGTCAGCGCGGGACCGGAGGTGCTCCCGGAAGGGGATATTCTCGCTTCAGAGTCTAAGTGGGTATGCAATGTCCAGCTCAACGCCCCGGATATCTGGGAGGGAGAGCCTGTACGCATCGACCTTGAACAGAACGGCGAGAAGAAAACGATATTTGAAGGAAACACGACGTTCCCGTATGTTCTGAATGTTGAAGGAAAACCGGGCGTTTCGACAGGGACGGCTTATGTTTACATTATTGATCCGAACACATGGAACGTTACTTCGACGACCATGTATTCCGATATCACATTCTACGAAGAGGATTCATAAGGCAGTAAGCTGACCAGAGATCATATCAGCACAGGCAGCTGTCAGGAAAGTACAGCTGCCTGTGCTGTATCTGCTATGATGAAGGGAGTCTATGAGAGGGAAGATCATTAAAGGAATCGGCGGTTTCTATTATGTTGACACAGAGGAGTCCGGCGTGTACGCCTGCCGGGCCCGCGGAATCTTCCGGAAAGAAAAGAAAAAACCGCTCGTAGGCGATGACGTGGAGATATCTGTTCTTGATGAGACGGACAGAGAAGGCAGCCTGGATGCTATATTTCCGCGGCGAAACGAGCTGATCCGGCCGGCTTCGGCAAACATAGACCAGGCACTTGTTATATTCGCCGCGGATTACCCGAAACCGAATTTCAATCTCCTGGATCGCTTTCTGATCAGCATGCAGCAGCAGGATATTCCTGTGATCATCTGTTTTAACAAAAGCGAGCTGGTCAGTGATGAAACACTTGCGGAGTACTGCAGCATCTATGAGCAGAGCGGGTGCAGGCTGTGCACGATGAGCATTTATGAACAGCGGGGTCTGGAAGAGGTGAGGTCGCTCCTGATCGGGAGGACGACCTGCATTGCCGGTCCTTCTGGCGTGGGAAAATCCTCACTGACGAACTATCTTCACCCGCAGCAGACGGCGCAGGTGGGTGAGCTGAGCAAAAAGATAGGACGCGGGAAACAGACGACAAGACACACAGAGCTGTTCCGGATCGAGAGGGATTCCTATTTTCTGGATACGCCGGGCTTTACATCACTGTATGTGACAGGACTCTCGCCCGAGGACGTACGCTGGTACTACGCTGAGTTTGAACAGTACAGGGACAGATGCAGGTTCCAGGGGTGCATGCATCTGAGTGAGCCTGACTGCGCGGTCAAGGCGGCGCTCTCAGAGGGAAAGATCCACAGGGAACGCTATGAGAATTACAGATTGATCACAGAAGAAATAAAACAGAGCAGGAGGTATTAAAATGAATATTCTTTCTCCATCCATTCTCTCAGCAGATTTCAGGCATCTGGAACAGGACATTCTGGAAGCGATCGACGCAGGAGCTGAGTATCTTCATATTGATGTTATGGACGGCATGTTCGTGCCGAGCATTTCTTTCGGTATGCCGGTGATCAAGTCGATCCGGCCTGTTACGGATAAGACATTCGATGTACATCTGATGGTTGAGGAACCCGGAAGATATATTGATGATTTTGCCGACTGCGGCGCAGACCTGATCACTGTACACGCGGAGGCCTGCAAGCACCTGGACCGTACGATCCAGCAGATTAAGGCAAGAGGCCTGAAGGCCGGAGTGGCGCTCAACCCCGCGACACCGCTCTGCGTTCTTGACCATGTGATCACAAAGGTGGACATGATCCTGATCATGACGGTAAATCCGGGCTTTGGCGGACAGAAGTACATACCGGAAATGACGGAGAAGATCGCGGCACTCAGAAAAATGCTCACAGACAGAGGACTGGAGACAGACATCGAAGTTGACGGAGGCATCAGCGAGGACACTATCCGCACAGTGCTCGGAGCCGGAGCGAATGTGATCGTCGCGGGGTCCGCAGTGTTCGGCAAAGGAGACATCAGAGGAAAGGCAGCGAGACTGCTTGACATCATGGGAGAATACTGAAATTGAAGACGGGGATCATTATTTCGGGGGGCTGGACGGATGCCCGCCTGTGTAAAGATGTAATCGACGCCTATAACGGGAAAAAGGAAATGCGGGGGATCCGGCAGGCCGAAGGGCAGGAAAGAGCCGGGATCATTGCCGCGGACAGAGGACTTCTGACCTGCAGGGCTATGGGCGTTAAGCCGGATCATATCGTCGGGGATTTTGATTCTGCCGGGGAAGAGAGCCTGAAACAGTACTGGGCTGATCCGGACATACAGATCCGGAAATACCGCCCGGAGAAGGATCAGACAGATACGCAGATCGCGCTGGAACTGGCGCTTAGCCTTGGTTGGAAGAGGATCTGCATTCTCGGAGGCACGGGAAACCGGCTGGATCATCTGATAGGAAACATACAGCTTCTTTCCATGGCAGCCGGAAAAGACGCCCAGGCCATACTCATTGACGCGCATAACCGGGTGCGCCTGGCGACGGGAGCTGTTACGCTGCGCCGGGATGAACAATGGGGACAGTATGTTTCGATGCATGCTTTCGGAGGAAAGGTTTCGGACCTGACTCTGCGCGGGTTCAAATACCCGCTGGAGAATTATACGCTTGATTGTGATGAGACACGCTGCGTCAGTAATGAGATCGCGGAAGAGGAAGCAACTATCTCCTTTACGGCAGGAAAGCTTCTTGTGATAGAATCGATCGACTGAAAAAAGATGGGAATATGTTCAGCGGGAATGCGGATCAGGCAGTTCATCAATGTATTTTGCTGCCAGGAGTGACTGCCTGATAATGTGAGCTTCATCCGGATCCAGGGAAGAAAAGTCCGGAAGCTGATAATAGGAGTTTGTCAGGAAGGCAAGTGAGAGGCGGTATGCTTCGGCGGAGAAACCCTCAGCTTCGCTGACCAGGTCTTCGCCCTGCTCTTTCATAAGCTGGACGCTGTGGGTCCCCTGGATGGTCAGTTCGTTGAGTACAGAGAGAATCTCCGCGAAGTGGATGTCATCCCAGGAAGCCAGATACATGCATTTGCATATGCCTTTGCTGAAAAATGGTGCAGTCCAGTAACAGTCAAGCAGTTCGCGAAAACGGTCCCTGTTGGCTGTGCTTTCAAACAGATTATGATGTGTGAGCTCAAGCAGACATTTTTCGTTCCAGAACATTTTTCTCTCCCTCAAAAAATCTTGAAACATATCATAAGACATTTTCTGGGATAAAACAAGTGGTTTTTAAAAGGAAGCGCTGCCGGAAGTGATACCGAATACTGCCGGCGGCGCTTCTTGAATGACAGAAGAGGAATAACAGAATGATCAGAACATTAGGCTCTTATGTAAAAGAGTACAAAAGGGCATCGCTCCTGACGCCTTTGTGCATGATCCTTGAAGTCATCATGGAGATGGTGATCCCGCTCCTGATGGCATCAATCATCGATCATGGCGTAAATGAAGGAAATATGCAGCATATCACCCGCGTCGGCGCAATGATGCTGGCCGCTGCGGTCTGCGGCCTTGCTGCCGGCATGCTCGGAGGGGTGTTCGGGGCAAAGGCATCGACAGGCTTTGCGAAGAATCTCCGGCAGGGAATGTTTGAGAAGATACAGACATTCTCTTTTGCCAATATCGACAGGTTCAGTGTCGCCGGCCTTGTGACAAGGCTGACCACGGATATCACAAACATTCAGAATGCTTACCAGATGATCCTGCGGATATCCTTCCGGGCCCCGATGACTCTGGTCACCGCCATGTTCATGGCCTTTCTGATCAACCGGAGAATCGCGACGATCTACCTGGTGGCGGTCATCATTCTCGGATGCATCCTGTTTCTGATCATGTCCAGGACGACAAGGTATTTCCGCCAGGTGTTTGAAAAATATGATGAGCTCAACGCCAGTGTGCAGGAAAATGTGACCGGCATCCGCGTAGTCAAAGCCTTTGTCAGGGAGGAATATGAGAACAGGAAATTTACGGCTGCCGTGAACGGACTGTATGGAATGTTTGTGAAGGCGGAGAAGATCCTGACCTTTAACATGCCCTCCATGCAGATCACTGTTTATACATGTATTCTTCTGATCAGCTGGATCGGAGCAAAAATGATCGTCGGCGGGGATCTGACGACTGGGGAGCTGATGAGTCTTCTTGCCTACTGCATGAACATTCTGATGAGCCTGATGATGCTGTCCATGATCTTCGTCATGATCACGATGAGCGCGGCCAGCGCCGAGCGTGTGTCACAGGTGCTTCAGGAAGAGAGCACACTGAAGAATCCGGAGCATCCCGATCATGATATCCCGGACGGAAGCATTACCTTCGAACATGTTTATTTTTCCTACAGCAGCACGTCGGAGGAGCCTGTACTGTCAGACATCAGTCTCTCGATCCGCTCGGGAGAGACCATAGGGATCATAGGCGGTACAGGAAGCTCAAAATCCAGCCTGGTCAGCCTCATCAGCCGTCTCTATGATGTTACGGACGGATGCGTTAAGGTGGGAGGAAAGGATGTGCGCTCCTATGACATGGAGACCCTGCGCAACCAGGTCGCAGTCGTTCTGCAGAAGAATGTGCTCTTCTCCGGAACGATTCTTGAAAACCTGCGCTGGGGCAGAGAGGACGCAACAGAGGAAGAATGCAGGGAAGCATGCCGGCTTGCCTGTGCCGATGAATTCATCAGCAGGATGCCTGACGGATACAATACATTCATCGAGCAGGGAGGCACAAATGTTTCCGGCGGACAGAAGCAGAGGCTCTGTATTGCGAGAGCCCTCCTGAAGCGCCCGAAGGTGCTGATCCTGGATGATTCCACAAGCGCAGTGGATACTGCCACGGATGCCAGGATCCGGGAAGCCCTGCGCAGATATATCCCGGATACGACGAAGCTGATCATTGCGCAGCGCATATCCAGTGTCCAGTATGCTGACAGGATCATTGTCCTTGATAAGGGAAGGGTCAGCGGATTCGGAACGCACGAGCAGCTGCTTGCCTCCAATGATATTTACAGAGAAGTATATGAATCCCAGACCGGAGGTTCGGGAGATTTTGATTCGAAAGAAGGTGAGAACTGATGGCAGAGAACAGAGAGCGCGGACCCCGTGGCAGAAGGGGAGGACCCCTGCCAAAAGTGGAAAATCCGGGAGCCTTACTGAAGCGGACACTGGGATATGTCATGCGCCGCTATAAGATCCACTGCATCATCACGGTCTGCTGTATCCTTCTTGGCGTATTTGCCAACATCCAGGGAACCATGTTTACCAGGACGCTGATCGATTCCTACATAACGCCGCTCCTTGTCTCGGATCATCCGGATTTTGGCGGGCTCTCGCACGCGATCCTGAGAGTGGCCTGCTTCTATGCCATCGGCGTGGCCGCGAACTTCGCACATTCAAGAATCATGATCTATGTTACACAGGGAACGCTGCGGGATCTGCGAACCGATGTTTTCACGCATATGGAGAGCCTTCCGATCCGCTATTTTGACACCCATTCCCATGGTGACATCATGTCGATCTATACGAACGATATCGACACGCTCAGACAGATGATCAGCCAGAGTATTCCCCAGATGATCAACGCGTCTGTCACAGTCATAGGAACACTTACGTTCATGCTGATCCTGAGCGTTCCGCTGACGATCCTGAGTCTTGCCATGGTCGCGGTCATGATGTTCTGCACGAAGAAGAGCGCGGGAATCAGCAACAGGTACTTTGTGGCGCAGCAGTCTTCCCTCGGAAAACTCAATGGTTATATTGAAGAAATGATGAACGGGCAGAAGGTCGTAAAGGTGTTCTGCCATGAGAAGAAGAGCACAGAGGCTTTCAGAAGCCTGAATAATGACCTGTTCGAGAGCGCTTACAAGGCAAACGCTTTCTCAAACATTCTGGGACCGATCAACGCTCAGCTCGGAAACGTGAGTTATGTTCTGTGCGCTATTGCCGGAGGAATACTGGCGCTCCAGGGCTTTGGCGGGTTTACGCTGGGGTCGCTGGCAAGCTTTCTGACATTCAATAAGAGCTTCAACATGCCCATCAACCAGGTCTCACAGCAGATCAACAGCATAGTCATGGCTCTTGCCGGGGCTGAGAGAATATTCCGCCTTCTCGACGAGGAGCCGGAAAAGGATGAAGGCTACGTAATGCTGGTCAATGCAAGGGAGAAGGACGGCAGGATAGAGGAAGCAGGAAATGAACACACCGGCATGTGGGCATGGAAACACTATCACAAAGCGACCGATACCACAGATTACCGCAGGCTTGAGGGAGATGTTGTCTTTGACGGAGTGGATTTCGGCTATGTTCCGGAAAAAATGGTCCTGCATGATATCCGCATGTACGCAAAACCGGGCCAGAAGATCGCCTTTGTAGGATCGACAGGTGCCGGAAAGACGACCATCACGAACCTGATCAACCGGTTCTATGACATTCAGGACGGCAAGATCCGGTATGACGGCATCAATATCAATAAGATCAAAAAGGCAGACCTGCGCAGATCTCTGGGCATGGTGCTCCAGGAAACCAACCTGTTCACCGGAACAGTCATGGAAAATATCCGTTACGGAAAGCTCGACGCGACGGATGAGGAGGTCATTGCCGCCGCAAAGCTTGCAAACGCGGATACCTTTATACGCCAGCTCCCGGACGGCTACCAGACCGTTCTTCACGGGAACGGAGGAAACCTGAGCCAGGGACAGAGGCAGCTTCTGGCTATCGCAAGGGCGGCGATCGAGAATCCTCCGGTTCTGATCCTGGATGAGGCGACCAGTTCGATCGATACGAGAACCGAAAAGAGCGTTCAGGAAGGCATGGATTCACTGATGAAGGGAAGGACTACGTTTGTGATCGCACACAGACTGTCAACCGTCCGCAACAGTGACTGCATCATGGTGCTTGAACAGGGAAGGATCATTGAGCGGGGTACGCACGATGAGCTTCTGGAAATGAAAGGGAAATACTGGCAGCTGTATACAGGAAATTCGATCGCATCATAAAATGTTTCTTGCGGTAAGATAAAATTTTCCTTAATGCTGTTTGCTGTCGATTTTTTATGGTATACTATTGCTGTATTTCAGATGCAATACATGACCGTTCAGGGTCTGAAAGGAGTAGGGTATATGGGACTTGAATCATTTGGGAAGAAACTTGCGCAGCTGGGACAGGATACCAGGAGCAGCGTTCAGAAAATGGGTGAGAACTATCAGCTGAATTCTAAGATCGCTGATGAAAAGAAGGGACTGGAGAAGCTTTTCCAGACGATCGGAGAAGCAATCTTTGAGGCGGATCCCGAGAACGCTCCGGCTGGTCTTGAGGAAGAATTTGAAGCAGTCAAGGCTGCCAAGGCCGTGATCGCTGATCTTGAATCACAGAAGCAGAAGACCAAAGGGGTCGTGATCTGTCCTGAATGCGGAAAAGAAGCAGCTAAGGGAGAGAACTTCTGCTCAGCATGCGGAGCAAAGCTTCCGGCAGCGGAGGAAGAGGATCCGGCAGAGAAGCTGGCAAAGACCGCTAAAGAAGCAGCAAATGAAGCCGGCGAGGTCCTGGATGAGGCTGCTGGGAAGGCAAAAGATTTCATGGGAGTTGTAGCGGACAAGGCGGACGCATTTATGAAGGGAGTCGCTTCCAGACTGAAAAATGCTGACAAGGCAGCTGAA
>CADCOP010000139.1 GCA_902803065.1 uncultured Lachnospiraceae bacterium
GCTTCCTTAATAATATACTTATCCTTCCTTGAAGAAAGGTTTTTAAGGAGCCTGTCCGGGTCGCTCTTATCATAGATCAGGATCGTCTGCTTCGGAGGATAGATGACTACATAGATCCACCTCATGACAACGACCCAGATGATCACAACGCACAGATTCACTCCTGTCAGAGCCAGCATAGGCTCGGCATGGCGCAGAAACTTCCAGCGGCCGATCAGCGCCAGCTGAAGATATGCCACGAAATTAGCACAGAGAACCGAGAGAATCTGAGAAATGATGACATCCAGGACCCGCAGGTATCCAACCTTCAGTGCCCCGAACAGCTGTGACATGATAAAGACCGTAAACGCGTACAGCATAATCAGCGCCCAGTGACCCCGGCGCCAGTAAGTTGATCCGATCACGCTTCTGAAATTATACCTGGTAAACCATACATACGCGAAATTCGCGGTCTGAATGCCGATCACCAGGAGGGAAGCGAGGAACATGATCAGTCTCTTATATCGTTCTCTTCTGATCATAATGATTGAACAAAAAACCTTTCCCTTTGTGTTTCGCGCTTTATTATAGAGCATTTGCAAATAAAAGGCAACTGCCGCTTGCTTAGCGCGCACTTATCTGATATACTATCCGTAATAATTTTGTAATATTATTTAATTATTGCTGTAGGAGGGAGATACAACATGACAGTCAGAGTACGAAGAATCCTGTTTTCTGTGCTCACAATGCTCTTCCTTGCCATGATGCTTTCAGGTACGGCTGTGACAGCTCAGGCCGCGAACACAGAAGCTGTGTACATGAAAAAGACGGGCAAGAAGGCTTACCTGTATTACAAATCAAACAATCAGAAGGTCACCGGAAAGTCCGGACTGCAGGAGTTCCCGGATAAATCCGGCAACTTCTACTATTTCAAGGATACGACAGGCCGCGTTTACGCCGCATGCACTTTTAAAACGGCTGACGGTTCCTACCGCGCGAAATCCAACGGCCGCCTTGTAACCGGCTGGTACAAGAAAGGCAAGAAAAAATATTACTACAATACGATCAACTGCAAAATGACCACCGGGTGGAAGACCCTGAGCGGAAAGCAATACTACTTTAACTCAAAAGGCGTCATGGTCACAGGCTTCCTCAAGCAGAACGGCCACACCTATTACATGACCCCTTCCACAGGCGCCATGGCTACAGGCCTGCAGAAGATCAGCAAGAAGACCTATTTCTTTGATACCAAGGGCCGCATGCAGACAGGCATCGTCAACATCGGCAGCAAGACCTGCTATTTCAACGCCAGCGGTATCCGCAAGCTCGGCCTGATCACCTACAACGGAAAGAAATACTACTTCAACAAAAAGACTGCTGACATGGTGACCGGCTGGAAAACCGTAAGCAAGAAGACCTATTACTTCCGTGCTTCCGGCACCGATAAAGGCGCGGCTGTCACAGGATGGATGACTCTGAACGGAAAGACGTATTACTTCAACAATTCAGGCGTCATGCAGAAGGGCTGGCTGACCATCGGAACCAGAAAGTATTACATGGACCCGAAGACGGGCGCCATGACGACCGGAACAGTCACGATCAGCGGAACAAAATACAACTTCGGCAAAGATGGCTATATCACAGTATCAGCCAGCGATCTGCTGAGCACCCGTGTTAAGAACATGGTCGGCTCCGGATCCGGCAAGGTCGTTCTTGTCAACAGAGGTACCTGCGTCGTTACTGTGTATTCCGGCGGAAAGCCTGTCAAGGCCATGTTCTGCTCACCGGGCAGAAACAGGTCAGTCAGTTCCGGAACGAACGCTACGCCGCTCGGCACAAGGTACATCAGGGATAAACTCAGATGGCACACGCTTGACGGCCCGACCTACGGGCAGTACTGCAGCCACCTGGCTGTCGGAAGCGAATACAGCAGCTACCTGTTCCACTCAGTCATGTATTCAGAATGGGGAAATATCAAATCTCTTTACATGTATGAGTACCAGAACCTCGGTTCACCTGCTTCCCACGGATGCATCCGCCTCGCCTGCGGCGACGCGTACTACATCTATAAGAACTGCCCGGTCGGAACCAGAGTTGTCATCTTCGATGGTTCAAAGGCAGATGATCCGCTCCAGGCCAAGTTTGTGAGCCAGAAATGGAACGGCTACGATCCGACAGACCCGAATGCGCCCAAATAATATTTAAACAACGAAAACATTCCAACGTAATGACAAAAATCAGGCCGGCTCCCCGTAAAGAGGAGCCGGCCTGATTTTTGCAGTGCCTGATCACCGTATCTTACTGGATAGGACCTTCCAGGAAGTCTCCCAGTTCCTTAAGCGCCTGTTCTTCTTCGGGACCGTCGCAGATGAGGACCACTGTCTTCGGGCGGCTGATCCTGGCACTCAGGACGCTGATCACACTCTTTAAATTATAGGTACTCTGTCCGATCTCCATGCGGCAGGAGCAGTTAAAGCGCTCCGCTTCCCTGCAGACCGCGCCCGCAGGACGCAGATGGAGTCCGTCCGGATTTCCGATTCGTACGGTTCGTTTTACCAAGGCGGTTCTCACTCACTTTCCAGTTCCTGCTCGCCTTCCGCCATATTGCTGTCATTTTCCGATGATGTCGCCTGTGACGCTGAGCTTACAGTCACAGTTACCTCGCGGTTCAGTTCATATCCTTCCGGCAGCACGATCTCGACGGGAATCGTGTATATGCCTTCTTTCCTGCACTCTGAAAGATCCATGGATGCCTGGATATCTTCCGGCTCCAGAAGCGGCGCGTTTTCATCGATGGCATGCACGCTGATCGGGATGTTGTCTGCCGGAGTAAATACAAGTTTCATTTCTTTCGGCCAGTTCTGTGTTTCGATCGTTCCGAGCGGAACCTGATACGTATGATCACCGCTCTTGCTGATCTCCACCTCTATACTGACCGTCGAATTTTCCGTATCCAGCAGCCGGAGGTTCGTATAATCGCTGACTGTATCCGCAAGATCAAGCTCGACGCGGATATTATCTGACGCTCCCTCCACATCGATTGCTTCATTGAGCAGCAGATACCTGCCGATCTCATCCAGCGCATCCTGCGTTCCCGCAAGGCTCGTCGTGGAAGGGATCAGTTCCATTTTCGTGATCTGATAGCCTTCCGCCGGTTCGCCGGAAGTCTCAGCGCGAATGATCACATCGCTGCGCACTTTCCATATCGTAACGCGGACATTGACAGTTCCTTCGGTCAGGAACGCGCCGCTGCTGTCCTTGAACTCCAGCCGGCTCATCTGGCTGTCGGTAAGCTGCGCGCCATTCTTATCAAACACTCTCAGGGACGATGTCAGCGTCGTGTCTTCTGTGAGCGCCGCTACATTCGCGGAAGCCGACACCTGGCTGATGATGTTGATGATCGACTCGGGTCCCGCGACCAGAATCGTCTTGCCCTGAGCTACCGCTGCGGTACCCACGGCAAAGCCGCTCGCCGGGCTCCCCGAAACAGCAACCGTGATCGGGAATTCCTGCTCGACCTTGTTTTCAAGAGTAACCTTGAGGGAAGAAGGGTTCATCTCCATCTCATCCCATGTGACTGCGCTGTTGGCACAGGTCACTGTCAGCGGAACCGAATCCATCGCATTGATGTTCTCAAGGTCCGCTTCCACATAGAAATCCGATCCGGTTCTCGAAAGGCGGCGGAGCACAGATTTCCTCTCAGTCACCTTGACGGTTACCGTTCCGTTTCCTATGGGCTCAACGACCTTTCCAATGTCCGCAATGCTGTCCTGATTGATAATGTTGATCTCAACATTGGAAAACAGCTGTGTATCGACCGGGTCATTGCTGTTCGTAACGAACAGCCAGATCAGGACCGCGATCGCGGTAGCAATAGCCTTCAGAAGCGGGTTCGTCGTCAGGCTCTGAATGATCTTATTTCGCATTCTTCCCCCATCCTTTCAGAATCCGCAGTTTCTTTGAACGATTGACCTGCGATTTATTCTGCAGGACCGTCAGCCGTTCGCGAAGCCTTTCCGCAGTCACGCCTCGTTCCAGCGCTCCTCTGTAAGCTACGGAGATGTGCCCTGTTTCCTCAGAAACGATGATCGTGAATGAGTCTGTCACCTCACTGATCCCGACGCCTGCCCTGTGCCTTGTTCCAAGCTCCTTGCTCAGTTCCATGTTATCCGTCAGGGGCAGATAGCATGTGGCGGATGTGATCCTGTCACCTTTAATGATCACAGCCCCATCATGGAGCGGTGTGTTATGCTCAAAGATGTTGATCAGAAGCTGGCTGGTCACGACAGCGTCCACGCTGATACCTGTCCGCTCATACTCCTCCAGCGTCTCCTTCTGGTAGATCACGATGAGGGCTCCAGTCCTGGCTTTGCCCATCTCGACGGAAGCCTTGACAAGTTCATTAAGCGTTTTATCCGAGAAGAGCTGTTCAGGCACGCCGACCGTATCCAGCGGCAGGATGGATGAGATCAGGTTCCTCTCACCCAGCTGTTCAAGCACACGCCTCAGTTCCGGCTGGAAGACGACCACGATCGTTATGATCACGATGCTGATGCCGCGGTTTACGATATACATCAGCGTATCCATCTGGAAAAGATATACGATCAGGACGCAGACGAGGACTGTCAGGATACCCTTCAGAAGAGTCCATGCCCGCGTGGTCTGGATCCATAAGAGAAAACGGTACATCAGAAATGCGAGGATAATGATCTCCAGCACATCTGTCGGACCGATGGATGGAAACCGGAACAAAGATGCGTATCTGGAAAAAAATGATGCTATCGCTCTCATGTATCTCTGTTCCTCCTTTCCTGTGAATGCTTCAGTTTCTGTCAGTGCTAAGGCAAGTATAACATAAATCGGTCCGGTTTCCTACTGTTAGTTGACGCGGATCGTATTTCCGGCAGCATACAGTTTCAAGGTTCACTGCATGATCCTGGCGCAGCACAGAGTCAGGAAAAAGACCGGACCGCATCCGTTCTCAAGCAGCACGGATGCCATTGCGTCCATGGTGGTACCCGTCGTATAGATATCATCAATAACGAGGACAGGGCCGGACAGCTCCTGCGGCCGGCGCACGGAAAAGGCGTTTTTCAGGTTGTTTCTGCGCTCCTGCGCGTTCAGTCCTTTCTGCGGCTTTGTGTACCTGACTCTGACCACATTATCTGTCTGAACGGGGATCCCCGAGCACTCGGAAAACCGGCGCGCAAGAAGGGCGCACTGGTCAAATCCGCGTTCCCGCCTCTTCCGCTCATGCATGGGAACAGGGATGATGACGGATGGCTGCGCTCTGCGAAGAAATGCTTCTGACGCGCGCTTCATCTCATCCGCGTAGAAGGGTATGTATTCCCTGTGGTTGTGAAATTTCATCCGCATCAGCGAATCCCGCATCTTCCCCTGGTACAGAAAGACGGACATGCCCTGCCTGAAGAGGCGTTCCCGCAACAAGCAGACCCGGCAGTACTCCTCCCTCTCATCTGCAATACAGGTTCCGCAGCGAAGGCACACCGCCCCGGAATTATACGGAAGCTTTCCCCTGCAGTCATCACAGATCAGCGGCCTTTCCCAACAGGAGCGCTCCTGCCCCTCAGGCCGGATCCTCCTTGCAATGGGAAGTACGGTCTCACACAGGGGACACCTTGGCGGATAGATCAGCGACAGCCCCAGATCCGCGGCTGTCCTGAGTGTTCTGATGATTGCCCTTTTATCTGATTTGCTCAATTGTTTTACAGACCTGCGGCTCCCTCCTGCAGTCTCTGTTTCAGTGAAGAATAGCGTTTCTGCTGCGCCGTATTGTCAACCATCTGCCAGAAAACTTCCGGATCTCCCACGATGACAACACAGCTCTTTGCCCTTGTGACCGCCGTATAGATCAAATTTCTGTTCATCAGCATCCGCGGACCCGCCAGGAGCGGGATCACGACCGCAGGGTATTCGCTGCCCTGTGACTTGTGGATCGTCACTGCGTACGCGTGTTCCAGCTCATCCAGGGCTGAGAAGGGATATTCCGCGAACCGTCCCTCATCAAACTCC
>CADCOP010000140.1 GCA_902803065.1 uncultured Lachnospiraceae bacterium
ATCAGCGGGACTGCGAACAGGAACATGACCGGAGTTATCGTCATGGCTCCGGCGATCATGACCACATATATAAGAAGATAGATCAGAAACAGGACTGTGATCACGATCGGCGCTATCATCTTTTTTCCGTGCTTTGACATAGGGCATCATCTCCATGAAAATGGTCAGCAGGCTGCGTTTTTATTTCCGCCTCATTATAACTCATTTTTTCCATCCGCGAAACCTGCTCATAAATCCTTTTACAAAAGGCATGATCACATACGAGAAGAGCGCGGCGAGAATGATCAGCGGAAGCAGGCGGATGCCAAAGCTAAGAACCAGTCTTAAGATCCACATGCCTGCAAGAAAGCCAAAGGCAATACGGAAGAAACGGTTTGCCTCGTAGCTGCCAATAAAAACAGAAATCAGAAGCCATACAACAAAAAGATCCATTAACATATCAGGTACTCCTTTCCTCACATCGGGATTTTGGGTTTTTCAGTATTACTATAAAAAAAGACTTTTATCATGACTGGTGTCACAATAAAAGTCTCGCGTTCTCACTTGATACGGATGCTCATCGCATCGGATGACGATTTCAAGCCCGCCTTACGGCGTTTCGCTACTCCCTCGTATTGATTGACAATAAATTATCACTGAGGACCGGGTTTGTCAAGCATCCGCTGTATTATTAAGAATTTCTTCATGATTGAGTCAGAAATGAGCCAAAAAGAACGTCCCGCCGACTCACTCGAGGATCTGTCCGTCCCGGGAGATGACGACGACCTGCCAGGGGATGAATTTGCCGCTGGCGCGCAGGGCGCTTTCCGCAGCCCGCTGCAATCCGCCGCAGCAGGGTACTTCCATGCGGACGATGGTGACTGAGCGGATGTCATTATTCCGGATGATCTCCGTGAGTTTTTCGGTATAGTCCACCATGTCCAGTTTGGGACAGCCGATGACGGTGACATGGCCTTTCATGAATTCCTCGTGCATGCCGGCATAGGCGTATGCTGTACAATCGGCAGCGATCAGAAGCTTTGCGCCGTTATAAAAATCGCCTTCTGTGGGAAGGAGCTTCAGCTGTACGGGCCACTGCTCCAGCCTGGAGACGGGTTTGCCCGCAGGAAAGCTGATTGCAGGTGAGGCGCTGGATGATGCCGAAACAGGTTTTTCCGCAGAAGCATCTTTGGCTTCCATTCTGCCGGGATGGAACTGCATCATCTGTGAACCAGGGCATCCGCTGCCCGGTGCATGATGTGCAAACGGCCCCGGCGCATCCTGCCCGTGCATGTCCGAAGCGGGATCGCCCCCGCTCATCAATACAGCCTTTTTAATCATCTGATTCGCTTTCACAGCAGCTTCATCATATGCAGGGGCTTCCCTTTCTTCGAAGGTGATCGCTCCGGCAGGACACGCCGGCAGGCAGTCGCCGAAACCATCGCAGAAGTTCTCGCGCACGAGCTTTGCCTTTCCGTTTACCATGTCTATAGCGCCTTCATGGCAGGCCTTGGCGCAAAGTCCGCATCCTGTGCATTTTTCTTCATCTATGTGAATGATCTTTCTTTTCATGATGGTACCTCCCTTGTTTTTATGGGTAAAGAATAATATAATTTAAAACATAAGAACGTGGTTTAAACCACTTGGTCTGAAAAAACTTTCGAAAAGAGAAATGAATGAAGGAGAAACAGATTCATGGGAAAGGATCTGAATTCAGACATTACGCAGATCAGTAAAACGGCTCTTTTTGCGGAGATGACAGAGACAGAAATTAAGGACGCGCTTCGGGCGTTTGGCGCACATGCGAGGAACTTCAGCAAAGGGGAGCAGATTCTTCGCGCCGGGGATACGATCAGGGAGCTGGGCATTGTCCTCTCCGGGAGCGTTACGATTGAAAACAGCGACCTGTGGGGAAACCGGACAATACTGAGCCTGGCCGGAGCAGGAGATTTTTTCGCTGAAGTCTATGCTGTGTTTGGAGATGAACCGCTCCTTATAGATGTCTGTGCTAATGAGGACTGCCGGATCCTGTTTCTCCGGATCGGTGACCTGCGCACGCAGAAGGCAGAGGGATGGCAGAACAAGGTTATCCGGAACCTGCTTCTGATCTCCTCCCGTAAAAACCTGACGCTCTCGGGCAGGGCATTTCATACATCTCCAAAGACCATTCGCGGCCGCATCATGGCTTATCTGGATACAATGGCCCTGCAGAAACAAAGCAGGGAATTTGACATTCCCTTTGACCGCCAGCAGATGGCGGACTACCTGAATGTGGAACGGACAGCTTTGTCAAAGGAACTGGGTAAGATGAAGCGGGACGGGATGATCGAATTTACCAGGAACCATTTCAGGATACTTTGAGTGAATATGTTGCTGACTGCAGAAAAGAAAAACAAATTATCTAAGAATTAGAAGGTATCATTAACGGATATCATTAGCAGTAAAATAAGGGGTGATTAGAAATGGAGAATATGAATCAACAGAGTGGTTTGTACGAGGGAACGGAGCCGTACGTGTTTATCAGCTATTCCCATAAGAATGAGTATATTATACGGGAAATAACGGAAATACTGGGAAGGAATCATATCAGGTTCTGGTATGACAATGGACTTCATTCCGGGAAGGACTGGAACGCACAGATAGCGCAGCATCTGGATAAAGCATATGTATGTGTCCTGCTTCTCTCGCGGGCGGCTGCGGAATCCACATATGTGAAAAATGAACTTGTTTTCGCTGTAAACCATCGGATCCCTGTGCATACCGTTATTCTTGAAAAATTCCCGATTCCTTCAGATATAGAAATACTGATTGGAAGAATAGAGGCAATTGAACGGAAGGCTGGCTATGAAAAGAAGCTGGTTTCCGATCTTCCGCCTGAAGTATCAGAGATGTCCGGGGACAGACAGGAACTAAAGATATATGAACATCCTCTGTATGAAATCCAGGGAGAGGCATCATCTGGATACAGGACAGTCTACTGTGTAGGAGTACATAGAAAAATCGGATATCCAGTCATGGTTCTCCGTGAAGAAGTGAGCTATGAAGACCGGGAAAAGGCAGAGGAGCAGGAAAGAACAGCCGGCATCCTCAGTCATCCGCTTTTTCCTGCGGTGCTTGATTACCATATAGAAGGGACCTCTCTGTTTACGTACACGGAATACATCAGCGGAAAGAGTATACGAGAATATCTTGAACAGAACCGGCCGGACGAAACGTTGATACGGAAATGGATAAAAACCGTAGTAAGCGGCATGCAGTATCTGCTTCAGTATAATCTTGCTCTGCATGAATATTCGGATGGAAGTGTTTTTATAACGGATACAGGAGAGATTCGAATCATAAAGCTTCACAACACATACTATGGTGTATTCCGGGTGAGAGCGGATAATAAACAGTATTATATCAACAGGCTTATTCAGGAAACAGCTGTGCTTCTGTACCGGTTATGCACAGGA
Source organism: uncultured Lachnospiraceae bacterium (assembly GCA_902803065.1). GTDB lineage: Bacteria > Bacillota > Clostridia > Lachnospirales > Lachnospiraceae > Merdiplasma. Next base: position 3,435 of record CADCOP010000140.1, read on the forward strand.
GAACTTCCGGTCTTTCCTTTCAGGATCATCAGAGAGAGCCATGTTTCCAACGGGTTTCTCTCTGTTGCGAACCTCATTATTCAGCAGTCGTCAGGGGACGCTGGGGCAAGGGCATATTCTTCACTGCAGCAGATCGCGGATGATATAGACCGGAAAAGTATAGGAATCGCAGACCGTGTATTCTTGAGCAAGAGAGAAAAGAAACTCTCTGAATACGGAAAAGCCCTCGAGGAGAGTCGGATGAAGTTCACTGACATGGGACAGGAAGATATTTTGAAGTTTAACAGTGGAGGTAAGGCAAACAGCATTGAGGAGAAATTCGGATTTGATTCAACCATGTCTATAGCACAGGACACGGGGACACCTTTTGATGAACCCGGCGGGAAACTTCCTGTCAGGATCATGGTGTGTGATAATGGAACGATTGCAGAGTTCCATAAGGATGAGGTGATTGTTGGAAGAGATGAAAGGAACTGCGATTTATTCCTGAATCAGAAGACGATATCCAGAAAACACTGCTTGATAAACAGGAATATGGATGGAACGTATACTGTAACCGATCTGGCATCAGCAAATGGAACAACAACGGATATCGGCGGTGGCAGACGGATCATCGGGAGTGAGATCCTTCCGGCGGGAACAGTGATTTTTACGGGAGATATGCGTCTGAAACTAATGGAGTGAGAGAAACAATCGGAAAGGGTGGTTTTATGAAAGGGAGGTGTTCTCATGAAATCATTACTGATCAAAGATACCACAAGAGAAGAGCGGATTCAGATCGTGAACCGCGGACTGAATCAGTGCGGCGGCGCCTGTGATTTCTGCAATGGCTGCGACAATATCGGCGGCGGCAGCATGGAGACGTTTTTTGAGCCCTACATCAACGGGGAGAAGGAGCTTAGTGAACTGAACCGCGAGTATGCGTATTCCGGGAGAGTGCGGGGCTGACTGCGGTGAAACAGCATAAAGAAATATACCTCAGCTATACGGATCCATTCTGTTTCCGGAAATCATTGGGTGATAAGCCAAACTGTTTGTGGAAGGATTTGCTGAAGTAGGACGCGCTGGCGAACCCGCAGAACAGGGCTATCTTTTCGATGGTATAGTCGGTTGTCAGCAGAAGCTTTTTTGCCTGGTCCAGCCGGACCTGAGTGATCAGCTTGTTCGGAGTGATATGGTATTTTGCCTTGATCGCGCGAATGATATGCACAGGATGGAAGTTGAAGTA
>CADCOP010000141.1 GCA_902803065.1 uncultured Lachnospiraceae bacterium
ACTGTGCCGGAGCCGGATGACGGATGCTGAATAAATGGAGAGTGACAGAATATGGAAACGATGGAAAGACTGCTTGAAAAAGCGAATATACTGATTGAAGCGCTGCCGTACATACAGAGATTCCAGGGAAAAACGATCATTGTCAAATACGGCGGCAGTGCCATGGCGGATCATGACCTGAAAAAGAACGTGATCCGGGATGTGGCTCTGCTTAAGCTCGTCGGCTTCCGTCCGATCATTGTTCACGGCGGCGGCAAGGAGATCACGAAATGGATCGGGAAGGTCGGCCTGGAAACGGAATTCGTGGGCGGACTTCGCGTTACGGATAAAAATACGATGGAAGTGGCGGAGATGGTACTGAACCGCGTGAACAAGGGACTGGTCTCGATGATGGAGAAGACCGGGCTGAAGGCGGTCGGCATCAGCGGCAAGGACGGCTCCATTCTCCGCGTGAAGAAAAAATGCCCCGGCGGCCAGGATATCGGCTTTGTGGGTGAGGTTACGGATGTCAATACGACTCTGCTGGATACACTTCTCTCAAACGATTTTATTCCGGTCGTCTGCCCGGTCGGATCGGACGAGGGGTATTATTCCTATAATGTGAACGCAGATGATGCCGCCTGCGCGATCGCGACGGCCATGAAGGCATCCAAGCTCGTATTTCTCTCGGATATTGAGGGCGTCTATGAGGATCCCGGGGATCCGGACACACTGATCAGTGAGATGACAGTAGCTGAGACGCGCGAGTTCCTTAAGAGCGGCCACGCGGGCGGGGGAATGCTTCCGAAGCTGCAGAGCTGCATTGATGCCATTGAAGCCGGCGTTGAGAGAGTGCATATTCTGGATGGGCGTATCGCGCATTCCCTGCTGCTTGAATTTTTCACGGACAAGGGTATCGGCACTGCCATCATAGGAGACGGAGAGGAGCGGTATTATGAAAGCCACTGAGTACATCGCGCGCACCGAGGAAGCTGTTTTTCACACATATAACCGGTTCCCGGTCGTGTTTGAAAGCAGTGACGGAGTGTACCTGAAGGACACAGACGGAAAAGAGTATCTTGATTTTGGCGCCGGGATCGCGGTCTTCGCTCTCGGGTACGGAAATGAGTATTACAAGAATGCTCTGAAGAATCAGATCGACAAACTGATCCACACGTCCAACCTGTACTACAGTATTCCGCTGATGGAGGCAGCTGAGAAGCTGCGCGATAAGAGCGGTATGGATAAGGTGTTCTTCACGAACAGCGGAACAGAAGCAATAGAAGGCGCAATCAAGGCCGCGAGAAAGTATTCGCTCCTGAAATACGGGCCGGAGCGCTATGAGATCATCTCCATGGAGCACTCCTTCCACGGCCGCAGCACAGGCGCGCTCGCGGTCACAGGAAACGCCCATTACCGGGATCCCTTTGGCCCGCTGATGGATGGGATCCGCTTTGCGAACTACAATGATATTGAGAGCGTAAAGGCTCTCGTTTCGGATAAGACCTGCGCCATCATCCTTGAAACGGTACAGGGAGAGGGAGGAATCTATCCCGCGGATCCTGCGTTTCTGGCAGGGATAAAGGAGATCTGCGACAGAAATGATATCCTGCTGATCCTGGATGAGATCCAGTGCGGTATGGGACGCTGCGGAAGCTATTTTGTCTGGCAGAAATACGGCACGGCGCCGGATATCATGACAACGGCAAAGGCTCTGGGATGCGGAGTTCCCGTGGGGGCTTTCGTCCTGAATAAAAAGGTCGCCGGCGCTTCCATGGTGCCGGGAGATCATGGCACGACCTACGGCGGGAATCCCCTTGCCTGCGCGGCTGTGTCCGCTGTCTTTGATCAGTTTGAAGAGCTGCATCTGATCGATCATGTCAGAGAGGTTACTCCTTATTTTGAGGAGAAGCTGGACGCTCTGACACAAAAGTATGATTTCCTGAAGGAACGCCGCGGCATGGGCTTCATGCAGGGCATCGAGGTGAAAGAAGGGACCTCTGCCGGAACGATCGCGGCGAAGGCGCTTGAGGCAGGGCTTGTGATCCTGACTGCAGGCTCAAATGTCCTGCGGTTCGTGCCCCCGCTTGTCATTGAAAAAACAGATATTGACGAAATGATCAAACGGCTGGAAACAGTCCTTGATACGTTGTAAAATAGGAACAGGGACGCGCCGGGAAAATGGCATGCGCGGTCCCTGTTTCCTGATTCAGGGCCCTTCATGGGGCCGTAAGGAAGCGCCGGTAATGTAAAGAAAACAGGGTCTGTAATGACAGGGGGATCGCTCAACATGAAAAAATACGTAATGGCACTGGACCAGGGTACAACGAGTTCCCGGTGTATTCTGTTTGACAGGGCGGGAAATGTGTGCAGCACAGCGCAGATGGAATTCAGGCAGATATTCCCGCAGCCCGGATGGGTAGAGCATGACGCCATGGAGATCTGGGCATCACAGATTGCCGTTGCGGCAGAAGCCATGGGAAAGATCGGTGCCTCGACCAATGAGATCGCCGGCATAGGCATCACAAACCAGAGGGAAACCACCATTGTGTGGGATAAAAAGACTGGAATTCCTGTATGCAACGCGATCGTCTGGCAGTGCCGCAGGACGGCTCCCATGATCGATCAGCTCAGCGCGGCCGGATACGGTGACATGATCCGCTCAAAGACAGGACTGATCCCCGATGCCTATTTCTCGGGAACGAAGCTTAAATGGATCCTTGATAACGTGGAAGGAGCACGGGAGAGGGCCCGGGCAGGAGAACTGCTCTTCGGGACAGTGGACAGCTGGCTGATCTGGAAACTGACAGGCGGGAACGCGCATGTGACAGATTATACAAATGCGTCGAGGACGATGCTCTTTGATATACACAGACTCTGCTGGGATCAGGAAATTCTGGATATTCTTGATATTCCGCGCTGCATGCTGCCGGAAGTAAAACCCTCCAGCTATGTTTACGGGGAGACGGTTCACTGTCCGATCGGCGATCATATTCCGATCTGCGGCGCTGCCGGTGACCAGCAGGCAGCTCTTTTCGGACAGTGCTGCTTCGGCGCGGGCGAAGCAAAGAATACGTACGGCACAGGCTGCTTTCTTCTGATGAATACGGGGGAAGAGGCCGTAGAATCACAGAACGGACTGCTGACGACGATCGCTGCCGTGACTGATCCTGATCATGTACAGTACGCTCTTGAAGGAAGCGTGTTTGTGGCAGGAGCTGCGATCCAGTGGCTGCGGGATGAGCTCGGACTCATCCGCACAGCGGCTGAAACAGAAGAGTACTGCAGAAAGGTTCCGGATACAAACGGCGTGTACATGGTGCCGGCATTTACCGGACTTGGAGCTCCTTACTGGGATCAGTATGCCAGAGGAGCGATCGTCGGGCTGACAAGAGGCGCCGGCAAGGCGCACCTGATAAGGGCAGCAGTGGAATCGCTTGCGTACCAGACGGGAGATGTGCTTCGTGCAATGGAGGCTGATTCAGGCATCCTCCTTAAAGAACTGAAGGTCGACGGAGGCGCCAGCGCGAATGATTTCCTGATGCAGTTCCAGGCAGACATTCTTCCCGCGAAGGTGCTGCGTCCGAAATGTATTGAGACGACAGCGCTCGGGGCCGCTTATCTTGCAGGCCTTTCTTCAGGCTTCTGGACAGGAACAGAGGAGATTCGCGGAAACTGGGAGATCGAGCATGTTTTTGAGCCTGCCATGGAGCCCCGGGACAGAGAGGAGCGCTGGAACGGCTGGAAGGAAGCTGTCAGGAGAACGCTTTCCGGAAACCTGGCGTAACGCAGGCAGCCGCACCCTGCATATGTTACGAAATCTTTACTTTTGAGTTGCAAATCTTTTTTTCTGCTGTTATAATCTGTAATTGTATAAATGGGGATTTATGCAGTCCGGAGCAGACCGGAGGATGCGCAGAATGTTACGCAGCTTATTTAACAGGAGGATGGCGGCATCCGCTGCCGCGGCTGTGTTTATGACCTTTCTGTGTACCGGGTGTTCCCGCCCGGAGCCGCTGTTTGAAAGCATGAACAGCAGCGGAGCGTATGTCCTGTCCGAAAATGCGGCAGAGAAATACACTGCATCAGAGACAGAGGAGAGCGCACCGGCTGAAGAGCGGCCGGAAACGGAAGAGAGGATCACCGTATTCGTATGCGGAGCGGTAGAAGATCCCGGCGTATATGAAGTGCTTTCAGACGCAAGACTCATTGACGCGGTTGCTGCTGCCGGAGGGTTTTCTTCCTGCGCGGACAGGGAATGGCATAACCTTGCAAGACGCGTCAGTGACGGTGAGAGACTGCAGATCCTGACAGAAGATGAGACAGACCTGCTCCGGCAGGAAGGAAAGACATCGGAGGATGGCTGCAGCAGCGTGCCATCGGCAGACGCGGATACAACAGTTAATATCAATACAGCATCTCTGGAGCTTCTGATGACATTGCCGGGGATCGGCGAGACCCGGGCACGAGCTATTCTTGATTACAGGAATAAGAACGGGGCGTTCGCCTCGGCAGATGAACTGCTGAATGTCAGCGGCATCGGGGATAAACTGTTTGGCAGGATCGCCGGCAGAATTACGGTATAGAAGATGGCGGGTATCTTTCCTGAGATACGTGAAATGGGAGAATATTATGGCAAAAAAAGTCCTTGTAGTAGATGATGAGAAGCTGATCGTTAAAGGAATCCGGTTCAGTCTTGAACAGGATGACATGGAAGTTGATACAGCCTTTGACGGTGAAGAAGCAGTGGCAAAGGCCAGGGAAAAGGATTATGATATCATTCTTCTTGACCTTATGCTTCCGAAGCTTGACGGTCTGCAGGTATGCCAGCAGATCCGTGAGTTTTCGGATGTTCCGATCGTCATGCTCACTGCAAAGGGCGATGATATGGATAAGATCCTCGGCCTTGAGTACGGAGCGGACGATTATATCACCAAGCCGTTCAACATCCTTGAGGTGAAAGCCCGCCTGAAAGCGATCATCCGCCGCACGAGCCAGAAGATCGCTGCTGAACCGCAGGGCAAGGTCGTCCAGGCCGGAGACCTTGTGCTTGAGGTGGAAGGAAGAAGAGTCACGATCGCCGGAAATGAGATCAATCTGACGGCCAAGGAGTTTGACCTTCTTGAGCTTCTTGCGTTCAATCCAGGAAAGGTATACAGCCGCGAGAGCCTCCTGAACCTTGTGTGGGGCTATGAGGCGCCGAATCCGGGGGATGTCCGCACAGTGGATGTACATATCCGCCGTCTGCGCGAGAAGATCGAGGCGAACCCGAGCGAACCGAAATATGTGCATACGAAATGGGGAGTGGGTTACTACTTCCAGCACTGAACATCTGAAAATATTTCATTGCAGAGCTGCGGCTGTAGGGTCGTATGCTCTGCTTTTTTTGGGTAAAAAAAGAGCCTGCGGCTGTAAAATGAAAGCAGCGCCGTAATGATATTGTACGCAAAAATAAGAAATGATATAATGAACGAAGCAACGGCGGCACGCAGCTGCCCCCGGAAACAGACACGTAAGAGGGAGGAAAAACAGTGGAAGGACGAAGCATCACGGAATGGATCGAAATATTCGGAAAAATGCCGCGGCAGATCAGGCTGTATCCTGGCATCAGTCCTGCCATGACTGCGGAGTATACGGAGGTCTATGGCATCACCGTGCCGGATGATTACCTTGAGTTTATGAGCCTGACGAACGGGGCGGATTTCCTGAATTCCAGAGTCAGCAT
>CADCOP010000142.1 GCA_902803065.1 uncultured Lachnospiraceae bacterium
GCGGCGGCCGGAACAGGAAACGGAGAGAAAGATCATGGAATTTACAATGGATATTTTTAAGCAGTTTGATAAGAAGTGGGCGCTGGTCACCGCGGGAGACCAGAAAAAATTCAATACGATGACGGTCAGCTGGGGAGGCCTCGGAACGATCTGGGGCAGACCGGTTGCTACAGTGTACATCCGGAAATCGAGATATACGCACGAATTCATGGACGAAAAGGATACCTTCACGGTGAGCTTTTATCCGGAGGAATACAGAAAGGTGCTTGGAGTCCTCGGCGCGAAATCAGGAAGAGAGATGGATAAAATGCATGCTTCCGGTCTTACGCCGAAATTCCTTGCGGACGGAGTCACCTTCGAGGAGGCAGAGGTCACCCTTGTGTGCAGAAAGCTGTTCTGTCAGCCGATGCCGGAGGAAAACATACCACAGGAGATCCTTTCCCAGTATTATCAGGATCATGACATACATGACATGTATATCGGCGAAGTGATCGAAATATTGTAAAACCGTGCGCTGCAGCCTGTTTTTCAGCCGATATTGCGCACGACACCTATGGATATGAACCCATCCAGAACAGCTCGGTAGTCCGTTCCCGGTTCGGCTTCACCCTGCCAGACACCCTGGACCATGACCCGGACACCGCCGTTTTCGAGCTTTTTCTGTTCCAGGTACCGGTCAGCGAAAACTTCTCTGGAGGAGACGTTCCTGCCTTCAAGAATGCCCTTGCATGAAGAGGCAGGGCATCCCGGGAAATTGACATTGATGATGGTTCCGGGCTCCGGTCTGCGTCCGATCAGCTGCTCAAGTACGACCGGAAGAAAGGCGTCCGTCGTATCGTGGCAGCTGCAGGCTTCCTCCGAGAGAGCGATTCCGGGCAGCCCCTGGAAGGAGGCCTCGAAGGCAGCGCCGGCTGTTGCCGAATACTGAATGTCTGAAGCAACATTGTAGCCGTAGTTGATCCCGGAAAGGACAACATCCGGCTTGCGGGGCATGACGAACAGGCTGCCCACGCGCACGCAGTCGCCGGGCGTCCCGCTGCAGGAGAACGCATGGACTCCCAGGACAGGAAATGAGCAGGGATAAATGTCGATGGGACTGTGGAGAGTGATGCTGTGAGAGGCAGCGCTTCGCTGGCCGTCAGGCGCGACGACCCATACCTCTCCGAACTGTTTTGCAGCGCGGGCCAGGCGGATGATTCCGTCTGAACGTATGCCGTCATCATTCGTGATCAGGATCGAAAATGTATCCATAAATGCGAGTCTCACTTTTCCGGTTGAGAGGCAGTACTCCGTGTTCCTGCGGCGCCGCGCGGAAAGGAATGCAGCACCGCAATGGTATGAAGAAATCCCAGGATGTGTTCAGAACCCCAGTGCATCGTTCACCAGGATCACATGGATCCGGTCTGCGTGTTTTGAATAACGTGTGATCAGAAACTGGCAGCAGATGGTATCCGGCGATTTGCAGTTCATGCAGGAACCGGTTTTCGCGCAGGGTGTGTTCAGCCCGAAACGCTGCGCATTGATCGGGGCGGCAACATTTCTGGCACGCTTCATGGCTCCATCCACATCTGAACAGACTTTGTTCATGCCGACGATCATGATGACCTTTCGGGGTCCCTGCGCAATGGCGGATACCCGGTTGGCATTACCGTCGATGTTGATCAGTACACCGTCCTCGGTGATGGCATTGGCGCTGGAAAGGAAGACATCCGCATCGTAGGCAAGCAGCATGGCTTCCCTCTTATCCGCATAGGCATCACGGTCGATGAAGTGATAATTGCCGCCGGAGAGCGCTTTGACCAGGCCGATCTCATGTACGCTCATGCCTCCGCCCATGGTAACGCTGCTTCCCTCCGGAATGAGCGAAAGAGCAAGAGACAGAGCCTCTTCTTTCGAAGCTGCGTAATAGCCGGACATATTGCGGGACTGCAGTCCCTTGATCACTTTGCCCGCCAGAAGCTCGTTGCGCTTAATAATGTTATCGTTCATGTTCGTCTCCCTTCTTTTTATGCTTTTATACTTTCATACGTGTCTTCAGACAGTGGTTGATTGTCCGTTTCCCGCGCCTGACAGTCAAGGCCAGATGTTAGTTGTCC
>CADCOP010000143.1 GCA_902803065.1 uncultured Lachnospiraceae bacterium
AGCCTCTGAACCCTGCCTGCCCGGAACGTATTTTCCCCGGGCAGATCGTCTCCAAAACTGTTAACGCATCTTCCAGAACAATAAAAAGGCCGCATGTTAACATAAATACCCGCATTTCTGCTCGTACTCCGTTTACATGTGACCCACACCACATTTATACGATATTCGATTTAAGCGATCATACTCTCCCGTAGATCTCCGCGGGAACATATGCCTTTACATAAATACTGTCGTCTCTGTACTGCTCCTCCAGTAATTTCCCGTACCTGCGGATCAGCGCGATCCTGCCCGCTTCCTGGTACCCATAGTTTCTTTCGATCAGGATCTGACCCTGTGTGAGCATTTCCTGCATTGCGTTCTTTAGTTCATCCAGTCCTTCACCTGTCTTTGCTGATATGCTGACCGTGCGGTCCGCATGCATGTCCCGGATCCTCACGGGATGCTCCAGAAGATCCGTTTTATTCAGCAGCGTGATGACCGGTTTTCCGTGTACTCCCAGCTGCTCCAGCGTTTCATAGACCGTAAACATCTGCTGTTCCATCTGCGGGCTGGATGCGTCTGATACATGAAGAATAACATCCGCATACTTCGCTTCCTCCAGCGTGCTTCGGAAAGCTTCTACCAGATGATGCGGCAGTTTTCGAATGAAACCGACCGTATCCGTCAGCAGGACCTCCTGACCATCAGGGAGCTGCATCCCCTGCGTCATGGGATCCAGCGTGGCGAACAGCTTATTCTCTGACAGAGCCCCTGCCCCTGTCAGCGCGTTCAGAAGTGATGACTTGCCGGCGTTCGTGTATCCGACAATAGCAAAAACCGGATGGGCATTCCTGCTGCGTCCCTCCCTCAAAAGATCGCGGTGGCTGCGCACCTGAGCCAGTTCTGCCTTCAGTCTGGATATCCGTTTTCTGATCAGACGCCGGTCTGTCTCCAGTTTCTTCTCTCCGGGGCCTCTGGTCCCGATACCTCCACCCAGTCTGGAAAGCGATGTTCCCAGTCCCGACAGGCGCATCATACGGTACTGAAGCTGCGCGAGTTCGACCTGGATACGGCCTTCAGCCGTCTGCGCATGCAGCGCGAATATGTCCAGGATCAGGAGCGTGCGGTCCATGACCTTCATTTCGAGTTCCCGTTCCAGATTTCTCTGCTGCGCCGGCGAGAGCTCATCGTCAATGATCACGCCGGTCGCGCCGGTCTCTGTCATAAGGTCATAGAGCTCCAGTATCTTTCCGCTTCCGAAATAGGTGGCGGGCGAGACTCCTTCCCGCTTCTGTATAAGTCTTCCGGTGACAGATGCGCCGGCGGTCTCTGCCAGCGCTTCCAGCTCGTCCAGTGACTCCTGACATGCCTGCTCATCTCCCGAACAGACAGCTGCCAGTATCACCTTCTCTTCGCCGGCATCTTTCAATGTTATTGAGTTATTTGCCATTCAGTGTATATCTCCCGGACCGCCTGCATGCTGAAAAGCCTACCGCGTGCTCAAAAATTTCAGTTCCTTCTGCCCTGCCTCATCGGTCGGGTACTGCTGTACATATGCTTCTGCCTTCAGTTTGGCGGTGGAAAACTCAAGTTTTCTCTCGTATACCACGATCTCGTTGAACAAAAGCGGCTGTCTTGAATCTTTATCCGCGATCGCAAGTCCCTGCTCAAGGTAATTCAGAGCCATGTCATACTCTTCCGCCTGAATGGCGCACAGTGCAAGTCCGTTGTACACCTCCGGACTTTCGCCGCTCTGCTCCATGACCGTCTGATACATGTCAAGCGCGTTATTGTAATCTCCCTGCGCCAGGAAGATCTCTCCCATCAGTTCCATGGCCGGCGGATAATGCTCCTCCACAGCCTCATAGATGGCGTTTCTGGCTTCATCGTACTTTTCAAGGTGATAATAAATATGGCCGATGCTGCACTTGTCATCCTGTGTTTTCGCAGGGATGCTGAGAGCCGTCTGCAGGAATTCATCTCCTACCGCCGTCAGCTTGTTCTCCTCATATCGCTCATAGATCTGCAGATACAGCAGATAGCTGTTCGGATCCAGGGCGATCGCCTGGTCAAAGCAGGACCGCGCCATGGCGGTATTATTCTGGGCAAGATAGGATGCTCCCAGGTAATAATCAGCCTCAACGCACTCCTGTTCTGTGTTCAGAAGTGTGCCTGTTTCAATCGCGCCTGCGTAATCACCGCTCCTGTACTGCGCGGTCATAAGGAACTGCCGGATATCCCGGATCGTTTCGGGCATTTTGCTGTCCGTAAACGAGAGTGCTGTTTCAAGCGCTTCCGCCGCTTCATCATACCGGGCGAGCGCTATGTATGAAATACCAAGCCCTCTCCAGGCAGGGACCGGATCTTCGCCCTGATCCACAGCTTTCTCAAAATCCGCGGCTGCCTCCTCGTACTGTCCCTGCTCCATTGCTTCCAGTCCCCTCTGTGTGGAAGCGCCACCCCTCGAACGGGGAATGCACCCTGTCAGCGCGGCGGAAAGTACGGCTGCCAGCAGCCATATCCGGATCCATGATCTTCTCATACAAATAAACGTCTCCTGCATTACTTTTCTTTCAGATCCTGCGTAGCCTCGATCTCCATGATCATGTCTACCCTGGTCTGATGGCGTCCGCCCAGGAACTCAGCGTTCAGCCATTCATCCACGATCATCTTGGCAAGGTCCGGGCCGACCACACGGGCGCCGAACGCAAGAATGTTCGTGTTATTGTGCTGCTTTGACAGCTTTGCCGTGTACGGCTCGCTGCATACGCAGCAGCGGATCCCTTTCACCTTGTTTGCCGCAAGAGAAATACCAACGCCTGTTCCGCAGATGAGTATGCCGCAGTCCGCTTCCCCGCCGGCAACCATCTTCGCGACCTTAAAGCCGCTGACCGGATAGTTGAAGCTCTCATGAGTGTCTGTTCCCACATTGATCATCTCATATCCTTTTTCCTGAAGATATGACATGATCTCCTGTTTCAGTTCCACTGCCGCATGATCATTTCCAATAGCGATCTTCATACTTTTGTTCACTCCTTTTCTCTCCAGTCACTGCCGAAACGGATGTTTATGTAGGCCTTGATCGCCTCAGCGCATCCGTCAAATCCGAGGACTTTGCTGTTCAGGCACAGGTCATAGTTCTTCGCGTTCGACCATTCCTGGCCTGTATAATAATGATAATACTCCGCGCGGGCCTTGTCCGTCTGCGCTATGAACCTGTCCACATCCCTGGTGCTCTGGGCGCCGCGCTCTATGGCCATCTGCCTGCAGTAATCTGCCGGAGCATGAACGAATACAGCTACCCTGTTCGGATTGTCCCGCAGCACATAGTCGCCGCAGCGGCCGATGATCACGCATGCGCCTTCCTCAGCCAGTCCCTTGATGACCTTTGCCTGGTAATTGAACAGGTTCTGCTTTGACAGGAAATCATCGCTGTCCGGGCTGAGAAGTTCTCCCCGGTATTCACGCTTCATGATGCGGAAAAGAGGTGAGCCCATGAGTTTCTCATCCACCTGATTAAACAGCGTCTCATTAATACCGCTCTCCTCGGATGCCTTCTTCAGGATCTCTCTGCTGAATACCGGGATCCCGAGGTCTTCACCGAGCATCTTGCCTATCGTTTTTCCGCCGCTTCCGTACTGTCTGGCGATCGTAATAACAACCTTTTTCATAATTCACGCATCCTCCTTCCGGATAACTTGCTAAATTCATTGTACATGATTGAAGGCAGATATGCAATTTAAATTCAGAAAGGCAGCCCTTGCAGGCTGCCCCATGTAAATAGTGTCAGATGATCATTCTCCCAGATATGCTTTCTTGACTGCGTCATCGTTCATCAGATCGCTGGCTTTTCCACTCATGGAAATGTTTCCTGTCTCCAGCACATACGCCCTGTCCGCTATGCTCAGGGCCTTCTTGGCATTCTGTTCAACCAGCAGTACGGTCGTGCCGGCCGCGTTCACGCTCTTGATAATGTCGAAGATCTCGTTTACGAGGATGGGCGAAAGTCCCATGGAAGGCTCATCCAT
>CADCOP010000144.1 GCA_902803065.1 uncultured Lachnospiraceae bacterium
CCGATCGTTTTTCCCGTTTCCTCTGCCTTCTTTTTATCTCCCGTCTGTCCGACGGAATACATCGTATCGATATACGGAACATCATCGAACCCTCTTCCTGAGAGCCGCCGGACCTGCCCTCCCTCTTCATCCGTGGCAAGAAAAACAGGGAGCCCTGTAACATCCATGCTGATCTCCATCATACCGGCAAGCATATCCTTCACCTGCTGCGTTTCTCCCAGATTGGGTTCAAAATAGATGATCCCTCCGACAGGCCGGTTCCTGAATGCTTCTCTCGTCGCTTCACCTGCCGCCGTCACCTGGCTGACGCCCGTCAGCGCCTCCGGAGCGATAAAGAACAGCTGCGCAGCCTTTTCTTCCAGTGTCATACCGGCAAGGATCTTCTCCGCCCGGGCGGCCGTCTCAGCATCCCACAGCTCTCTGCCGCCTGCAGAGCCTTCGTGATCCGGCAGGATCTCCGGTCCCTCTTCTGTCATATCTTCTGTCATATCTTCCGTTATGTTTTCCGTTATGCTTTCCGTTATGCTTTCCGATATTTCTTCCTCTCCGCCATCCGTTTCCGGATACGCGCCGCTTATGTCAGCGCCGAAGCCTGCCAGGGTTTCCGCGCTTGCAGGCGCATTTCCGGAAAACACTGCGCATACCGTCAGGACCGCCGCAGCGCAGAACCAGCTTTTTCTCATCATATACCGTCATTCCTCCCTGCCGCTGCGCACTGCTTATTCATACTTGCGGCCATATCCTCTCGTACACAAATGTGTATGAATAAAGCTACGCATGGCTACGTGCTCCGCACTCCCGCCATGCTCCAAACATTCGCAATCCGCGTTGATCGCGCTACTTGCTCATGTTTGGGCGTTCGCCAAATGTCCGCATTTGCTCACGCAAGCGCGGCAATGCGGCCGCTTGGCTCACTGCTTTATTCATACTCGCAGATATATCCGATGGCATTTCCCTGATTCAGATATTTCGGAAGATCATTAGGAATATCATTCCAGACCCAGCGGCCGAGGTCATCATAGTAGAACATTTCCAGCACATCCTCCGCGGCGTGGACCACATCATCCTTATACGTGGGCTCGCCTTCCAGCCAGATATCTCTGCACCACGATCCTTCCGCGTTCAGCGGCCAGGCGATGCTCTGGTCATCGGTCAGCCAGTAATAATCATAAGACCCTGCGTTCATATCGCGGAAGCCGCCGATATACAGGCGGTAGCTGCGGCAGTTCTCTCTTTCGAGCTGCTCAAGAATATAGTTATATTCGTCCATGCTCTCAATGCAGGCAAGGTAGCCTCCCTTCCGAAGGCACGCTTCTCTGGCATCGTCCCAGGAACCGTTCAGAAGGAACACTTCATAACGGTGAATCAGCGAGAAGCCTTCACTGTTATCCTGTGTATCCGGCTGGTTCCCATACTGCGGCGCAGTGCCGTACATGATGTAATTGTACTGCGCGTTAACATCCGCGATCAGCTGCGCGGCATCCTCCCATTCCAGAGTGCTCTGCACATACTCGCTGATGGTCTCGTCCGAATTCCAGTCGGAAGCGACCACAAGTTTCCCTGTCAGGTCCGTTTTCAGGTACATCAGGGCAAGCGTCGGGAGCAGATCACCCCGTCCAGAGATCGTACTCTCATAATAAACGTATACGACATAAGACCCCCGCACCGGCCCATCATAGGAATATACTGTAAGGTTCAGGAATTCATCCGTGTTCTGGCTGTCGTATATGTTCGCCTCAACTCCGGAATCCCACGGCGAGACAATGTCTGAAAGCAGATCCGAATTATGTTCATAGATCGCCGCGTAATACTGCCGGATCAGCCGGAAAACTCTTGGATCATTGCGCTGCAGCGGGCTGTATGTATCAGCATTGGCGCTGACCGCAAACAGCATGCCCATAAAAACCGCCAGCCACACGCCGCGCATCAGATGTCTGTTCAGTCTGTATCCTGTTCTTTCTCTCATGATCTCTCCCCCCGATGCATTCCTGCCGCTCAGTTTCTCTCCCGGCTGTATCTGATCTCAGCCGGATCATTTTCATGTGTATTGTCGCAAACTGTATACGAATATGAATAAAATGTATAATAAGATTTTACAGTATTCTGATATCTGTTGCAATAAAATATGCCGCCATGAGCGTGCCGGATCGTCCCGATCACGGCACCGCACACGGCGGCACAGCCTTACAAATTCAGTTTTTCATTCAAAGCGCCCTTGCATGCGGGAATGCCTGCATCCCGGCTTCCGGATCATCCGCGGCTCACGCCTGTATCAATACAATGATCAATAACAATGATCAATACAGATAATCCTTATTGACGTATCCGGATTTGCCAAGACTCGGAGCGTATACATACCAGTACTGGGAATCCGATGTATCCTGCACCTGCACCGTTTCTCCGGTGTACAGC
>CADCOP010000145.1 GCA_902803065.1 uncultured Lachnospiraceae bacterium
ACATACATGGATACGGATGGTTAGACCCTTATGGATACACTTATGGATACGGAACATCTGACAGTGGAAGCCTCTGAGGAGGGAAGCCGCGCGGACCGGTTTCTGACGCAGCATTTTACAGACTGTTCAAGATCATATCTTCAGAAGCTGATATCGCAGAAAATGGCTCTGCTGAATGGAAAGCCTGTGAAGGCCGGAGCAAGGGTCCGGGCCGGCGACTGCTTTGACATATCCTTCCCCGAACCTGAAGCTGTTGATATCCTTCCCGAAAATATACCCCTGGACATTCTCTATGAGGACGACGCGCTGCTTGTTGTCAATAAACCCAAGAATATGGTCGTCCATCCGGCTCCCGGCCATATGAGCGGAACACTTGTTAATGCGCTGATGTATCACTGCGGAAATGAGCTTTCCGGCATAAACGGTGTGCTTCGCCCGGGCATCGTCCACAGGATCGACCGCAATACCACCGGTTCCCTGGTCGTCTGCAAAACCGATGCTGCCCACAGAAGCCTGGCAGAGCAGCTGAGGGACCACTCGATCACCAGGAAATACCGGGCCATCGTATACGGCAATATAAAAGAGGACACAGGAACAGTAGATGCTCCGATCGGCAGACATCCGGTCGACAGGAAGAAAATGGCAGTCAACCACGTCAATGGCAGGGAAGCCGTCACTCATTACCGCGTGCTTGAACGCTTCGGCCGTTTTACGTATATTGAATGCCAGCTGGAAACAGGGCGTACGCATCAGATCCGTGTACACATGACATCGGCAGGGCATCCGCTGCTCGGAGATGATGTATATGGCCCTGCATCCTGTCCGTTCCATCTGGAAGGGCAGACGCTGCATGCCATGGTCCTCGGTTTCATCCACCCTGTAACCGGGGCATATATGGAGTTTACAGCGCCGCTTCCCCCTTATTTTGAGAACCTCCTGGAACAGCTGCGAAGGTGATCTGATATGATTATAGATAATTATTATTACACAAAGCTTTCACCGCGGGGAAAGACCATCTACAGCCAGCTGCTGAGAGGAATACAGAATTATCAGGAAGCGATCACGGTAGATATAGATACAACAGATATGAACGATCCTCTGATCAGTCAGGCGATGGATGCGATCATGAAAGATGATCCAATGCTGTTTTATCTCAGCGATAAGGGATATAAGATCAGAGGCAGTACCTTCACGCATGGAACAGCTCTCCGCAGTACTGTCAGCGTACTGCCCGAATATGTGATCAGCCGGGAAAAGTCCGCCATTTATGCTCAGCGGATCCGCCATGAGGTCGAAAAACTGATCTCATCGCTTCATCTGCGCGGTCTGTCCCAGAGGGATACTCTGCGGACTCTGCATGATTTTATGGTCACCAGAACAGCCTATGATAACGCGGCGATTCTGGACAACACCACGCAGGCACGACATGTTTCGGCACATTCCGTGATCGGCTATTTTTCCAAATATACAGCTGTATGCGATGGTATCTCAGAGACAGTTAAGCTGATACTCAACACCCTCGATATGCGGTGCATCGTAGTATACGGCATCGGCGTAACACAGGAGGGCCCCGGAGGCCACGCCTGGAATATTGTCAGGATCAACGGCCATCAGGCGCATCTGGACATGACATGGGACATGAACCGGAGCAGCCGTTACTCACCGAATTACGGATATTATTGCGTTCCCGAGTCAGAGATACGCAAGGACCATATTGATTTCTCAGGCACTCCGGCGTGCGATACCTGGGAAGAGAATTATCATTACTTAAGCGGCGGATTGGCTGAAAACGAAAGTGAGCTGTTTGAGTATCTGATCCGTGAGTGGAAAAAAGGCAGAAAAGAAATCAGCTTCCGGATCAGAGATCCGAAAGCCGGCAGTAAAAGTCATGCATACTATAAGGAGATCGCGGATCAGGCGATCACCCGGTTCGTAAACACGGCATATACAAATGTATCCTACAGCTGCGATCCGCTGCTTGGTGACGGAACAGTAAAGATCGGCAATTAAAGATCACGAGTCATTATTGTCATTGTCTTCTTCATGCTTATCCGGCATATCTGTTACATCTTCCCGAAGATGTACAGCCCCGGCAGCCCGCCTGCGTCGGTCATCACCCATCGCCGCGTAGTGTTTCCGCGTCGTATTGACATCCTTGTGACCCAGAACATCCGCAACCAGATAAATATCACCTGTTTCCCTGTACAGAGCTGTGCCGAATGTGCTGCGCAGCTTGTGCGGGGTGATTTTTTTTGTCGTCGTAACAGCCCTGGCATATTTCTTGACCATATTCTCGACAGATTTGACATTCATGCGCTTTTTCTGCGTGGAATAGAAGAGAGCGTTTTCATGCCCCGGAACAGGAGTGATTCCTTTCCGGAGTTCAATGTAGTCTCTCAGCGCTTTTTCGACCTCCCTGCCGAAATAAACGATCATCTCAGATCCGCCTTTTCTGACGACCCGGATCCCGTTATTGCGGAAATCAATATCCTGAATATCAAGACCTACACATTCAGAAACACGGATTCCCGTGCCCAGAAGCAATGTTACAATAGCCAGATCACGTATACGGGTCTTCTCATAATACCGTTTTTTCTGACCTGAGAGCATATCACCGCCGTGATCAATGTAATCCAGCAGCGCTGCAGTTTCTCCTTCATCAAGCCGGATGATCGCCTTCTCGTGAAGCTTGGGCATATCCACCAGAAGCGTCGGATTTGTCTTGATCATCTGGCGCTTGAAATAATATGCGTAGAAGCTTCTGAGTGCCGACATTTTTCTCTTAAGTCCGCGCTCACCATTCGTGACCTGAGATACCTCACGCAGCGCACCTGTCATTTTTTTGTCAATGTCATAAACCTTAAGAAATTCCTGGTATTCCTCAATATCAGACGCAGTGATCAGGTCGAGCATCTCTACAGACCATTGAGTAATGTCTTTTCTGGCAAAATAAGGATTAGAGTCCTGCAGATACCTGAAAAAAGTACGTATGTCATACGCATAGGAAAGCCTTGTCCTGGTAGATGTCGTAGGTTCAATTGCTCTGAAATATGCCTTCGCAAAACGAGGAAGTGTTGTAAGCACTTCACGAAGAGCCAGCGTATTGCGAACATCCATGCGTTCATGATAGGTCTGACGTTTGCCGTCGTTTTTGTCTGTTGCGGAATAAATAGAGTCTTTCTGCGGAACAACATCATCCGTCGTTCGTTTTCTGACTTTGTAGATCTTTGCCATATTACTCCCTGATCTATTCGATAAACATGTGTTTTGCGAATAGATATATATCGCCTCATAACGCTCTTTTCCCTAAAAATCCCGTATTTTCAGGCATTTTCAGGTACAAGTACATTATCTAAGGCATGTTCGTATTTGACTGTTTTAAGTAAACTGTCTGATAAATTATACCATCTTTTACATAATAATGATATTCATTCAGATGATCTTTATCTGATCCGTTGTTTTCTCTGAGGATAAGAAAATTCGAAGTCAGCTTATATGTTCCAGAACCGGATCTCCCCTGGAGCAGGTTCACCTGTTCAAACGTTCCGTCCGGATGATACCATGTCACGGTATAAAGCGTATTTCCAGCAGCAAAGCCGGAAGAAACATAACACTCGGTATACATGTCAAACCAGCTGTTATCCCCTTCAGCAGATACGGTGCTTCCTCCCAGGGTCTCTGCCGGCATATTCAGAAGATACTGATCCGTTTTAACGCCCCAGTATATGTATCCGTCAGGCACATCCTCCTCCAGATCATTCAAAAGCGTTTCCTCCTCCGTATCAGCCTCTGTCACAGCTTCACCGGACAGTTCATCCTCCGTGACAGCTTATTCTGAGGGATCGGTCTCATGCGCAGACCCGCTCTCTGTCTGCTTTACATACAATTGATCATCCAGACATATGTAATGCATGCCGGACGTGTTCTCATAAGTCATGGTATCGTTATAAAGGTAATACATCATGCCTTCTGTTTCACTCTCCGGACGAATCTCAATACGCACTGAATTGGTATAAGCATTATCAAGAACATAGACCTCTGACTGAGAGGCTGACGCATCTGTTGAAACAGATCCTGCAGCAAAAAGGCATAATCCCGCGCATATTATTGTTCTGAGTATTTGTGATCTCATAAGATTAACCTCTATACCTATAAAGCTTAAATCAATGCCTGAAGTACATATTACGCCATCAGTCTTGCGAGTTTCATGTTCAGTTTACTGTAAATATGTTCCCGGAACCATGGCTCACTGGATGCCCGAACTGCCTCATCCAGCAAAAACCATGAAACACCGGAATTCTCACCTTCCCTGACAGTAAGCAGATCTTCTTCATCAGCTTCGATCAGAAATGTAAAATTCAGATGCAGATGTGAACTTACGTATTCACCTTTCTTTACATGACCGTCAACAGTAAGAACTTCAACGGAATACAGATCAGGGGATAAAAGCCTTGCGCTTCTGACACCGCTCTCCTCCATGACTTCGCGAAGAGCAATGGCAGAAAGATCCCGCTCCCCATCCGCGTGTCCGCCAAGCCAGGACCATGATTTATAAATATTATGATAAGCCATAAGAGCCTTTGTCCTGCTGTGGTCTACGACCCATGCAGACGCTGTCAAATGCATGATCCTGTTCTGCCTGGTCCAGATCGTTTCGTCACCTAGGTCCAATACAGATCGGATCAGTTCGGCATCTTTCCTTTCCTGTTCATTAAATGGAGTAAAACCATTCAGCAGTTCTTCTGCCGTTTTCATAAAAAAATCCTCCGCAACATCATGTACGGCATTGGTTCGTTTCTTGTTCGGTTTCCGTATGTTATCTTATTCTGTACAAGTTTTAGCAAAATATGCTGCGCAGGAGCGAATGACGGATGTCAGGATCCTGGCCATCCAGTACACAATGACAAGTGAACCGATGTACCAGAAGAATATCCACACATCTCCTCTTCCTGCATTCATATGACGGCATATTTTTTCGAGGATCACATGATGAATGAGGAAAAACAGGTAGGAAGCTTCACTGAAATTTTTAAAAAAGGATTTGACGAAGCCAGGACCCGTTTCAGGCAGTATCCCGACAATATAGAGCAGCATAAATACTCCCAGAGCATAGAGATGACCGGTAAGGCTCCTGTTTAATCCATACAGCAGATCAGTAATGCATACAGCCGCAATCAGAATAATTGCTGATAAAGCTGTCACAACTGATACATGTTTATGGTCGCGCTTTATTTGTGCGTGATCTGCGTGATCTTCTGAGTCTCTTTCGCCACGGCGGATCATGTAGATCAACAGCATACCTGTCTCAAAGCTTAACAGGCATGAGATAATATTCGCGTTTGGTGCCGGAGAAAGCATCCGTTTATTGAT
>CADCOP010000146.1 GCA_902803065.1 uncultured Lachnospiraceae bacterium
AAGATCGCCGCACTCGGAGATGACTCCAACCTCTACGGCGCGCTGGCAATGATTCCGGACGCCAGGAAATAACAATCACGGCAGCCATGGGGACAGGTTCCACGGCTATTTACCCATTTTTAAACTATCCAAGATCATTCATAACGGAGGCCTGCTCTCACAGCAGCGCCTCCGTTTTTTTGTGTCAGTTTACGATCTTACTTTTTATACACTATTGACAGATATTACCCTGCTGGTCTATAATTCTCTTGGCATAATAGCCATTTTTTGATCGTGGCCGCTGTCAAAAACAAGAGGATTTTCACAACTTTCCTCCCGTTCCGGCAGATGCCCCATGTATCTTAAATGGTGTAAAAGGGAATATGAAAAGGTTTAAGAAAGGAGATCTTATCCATGAAAAAAAGACTGGCATTGCTGCTCTCTACCACGCTTGCGGCTGGCATCCTGACCGCCGGCGCCATCACCGCCTCAGCTGAGGACTATTCCGATTACACGATCCGGATCTATTCCAATTCAAACTCTACGGAACGTACCACATGGCTCATCCATGAGGCTGAGGATGCCGGCTTCTCCATCAGCATCGATGATAACTCCGTTATTTCCGGAGATACCGCTGCTATCCAGGCTGCGAATGAGAACAAGGACGGCGACATTATCTTTGGTCTGAACGAGGTTCGCTGGGGCCAGCTGATTGGCGGTGATTATGAGAATCTGAAGGTTCTCGACTGGACTCCGTCCTGGGCGGAAGAAGTCGGCGCCTATGCTTATCCTGACAAGGCATACGGCCTGGTCATCCAGAACGTCCTGATGCTCTACAGAAATGATGAACTGGGAACGAACGGCGAAGAGCTTCATTTCCAGCACTGGGCAGACATCGTTGACTGCGGTTATCCGTGGTACCGCCAGAACAAGGTCGGCGGAACGACCAACGCCAACATCAACTCCGCTATCCTCTACGCCTTCACCGATCCCGAATCGGAAGCCGGCGGCATCTCCCTGGATGGCTGGAAGACTCTGTGGAATTACTGCGCAAACGGCAAGTTCTCCGCAGATGACACATACAAATACGGTTTCGATCCGCTGAACAACGGCGATGTGGCTGTCTCCACATTCTATTCCTCCTCTCTGTACGGCAAGATCGACGCCGCGGCTGAGAGCTCCGACAATCCGCTTCTGGGCACTCTGGAGCCGGAGAACTGGGCTCTGGTCGACATCGACGACGGAACCTATTACATTGCCGAGTACATCGGTGTCCTGGACAAAGAAGGAAGAACCGAAGAGCAGACGGAAGCCGTCAAGGCATTTGCTGAGTGGTTCGGATCCGCGGAAGTACAGGCAGCCTGGGGCGAAGAGTTCGATTCCTTCCCGTGCAACGAGGTCGCTGCCGACGAGCTGTATCCGGACGGAATTCCGGAGATCTACACTCTGAAGAACTTCTCCCTTGAAAAAGTGGAAGGCACAGACATGACCTATGCTGAGTATGTAGGCGCCCATACATCTGAATGGACGAATATCATGACCAACCTCGGCTTCTACTGGGCAGATGCTTCTGCAACACCGGAGGAGCCCGACTGGGAGAACCTTGACTGGGCTACCCTGACGCAGGCTGCCGCAGAGTAATATACCATCTGATCCTGCGCATACCATGACGTATGTTATGCCTTGTGATCTGACATGCCGCAGACATGTGAGGCTTTTGCAGTCTGTGGAGATGAATGACTCGGATCTGGCAGCTGTCTCAGACTGAAACAAATGCAACAGGGGGCTATCTTCAGCCCCCTGTTCTCATATATATGATTTGCCGATGCTTTCCTGCCGCGATACGCGGCGGTTCCCGATACCTGGCCGTTAAGGTTTGGCCCGGAATCTGACAGGAACCTGGTCTGAAGATGGCAGAAGGGAATACTATGATCAAGTTAAATAATATCGTCGTTAAATTTGATGATTTTACCGCTCTCCACGGGATCGATATCCATGTAAAGGAGGGCGAATTCTTCACTTTCCTTGGTCCTTCGGGCTGCGGAAAAACGACGACGCTCCGCACGATCACCGGCTTTATTGAACCGGCGGAGGGGAGCGTCATCATGAAGGGCCGGGACATCACGCATGTTCCCGTGGAGGACAGGAACATCGGCATCGTTTTCCAGAGCTATGCCCTGTTCCCCACCATGACAGTCTATGACAACATCGCCTACGGTCTCAAGCTCCGGAAAATGAAAAAGACTGAGATCCGCAAAAAAGTCCTGGATATCGCCGCCAAGGTTGATCTGTCCGAGGAGCAGCTGGCCAAAGCGGTCTCCCAGCTCTCCGGCGGCCAGCAACAGCGCGTGGCCATCGCCAGGGCCCTGGTCAC
The DNA here is from genome assembly GCA_902803065.1 of uncultured Lachnospiraceae bacterium. GTDB lineage: Bacteria > Bacillota > Clostridia > Lachnospirales > Lachnospiraceae > Merdiplasma. The sequence goes on from CADCOP010000146.1 coordinate 2,354, forward strand.
GGATCCCGCGATCATCTGTATGGATGAGCCGCTTTCCAACCTGGACGCTAAGCTCCGCGTGCAGCTGCGCAACGAGCTTAAGAAGATGCAGAAGGATTTCGGCATCACGACCATCTATGTCACCCATGACCAGGAGGAGGCGCTGACACTATCCGACAGGATCGCCGTCTTCAACAAGGGGTTCATAGAGCAGATTGGAACGCCCAATGAGATCTACAATTTCTCAAAAACAGAATTCGTCTGCAACTTTATCGGAGATATCAACCGCCTGAGCGATGAGATCACGGCAAAGCTTTCCGCCTCCGGCGTGCCTGTCGATACGTCAAAGCATAATTACATCCGCCTGGAGCGTCTCCAGGTCGGCACGGATGCAAAACCGGGACAGCTCGTTCTGCCGGGCCGCGTGGAGAACCGTGAATATTACGGGCTCTATATCAAGTACTACATCAACGTTGGGCCGCAGGTCATTAAAGTGATCGAGAAGAATGACGGCATCCACATCTACGAGGAGGGGCAGGATATATCGGTCATACTCGATCCGAAGGATATCATGGCTTACCCGGCATCTGCGGAAAAGAGGTGATCCTATGAGAAGCGCAGGTCAGACTTCCAAAGGCGAATATATCGTCCGCATTCTGGGGATCGGCTTCTTTGCCTACCTGTTCTTCGGGTTCATGCTCCTCCCCTGTTTGAATACGCTGACGAGCATATTCAACGCCAAAAATGCCGCCGGAGAGCGCGACGCATTCGCCGTCATCCGCTTCTTCTTCGCGGGAAACATGGGAAAATACGTATGGAATTCTCTGAAACTGGCCCTGTGCCTGATCGTCACCGTCAATGTGGTCGGCGTTTCCATCGTACTTCTCACCGAATACTTTGACATCAAAGGCGCGCGGATCCTGCGCCTGGGCTACATGACCACGCTCATCTATTCAGGCGTGGCGCTGGTCACCGGGTACCTGTTTCTGTACGCGCCGGACGGAATCCTTACAACAGCCATCAAGAACGCGTTTCCTGGTTTTAATGCCAGCTGGTTCACCGGCTTTAACGCAGTCCTCTTTACCATGACCTTTGCCTGCACCAGCAATCACGCCCTGTTTCTGCGGAACGCGATCCGGGGCATCGACTATAACACTGTGGAAGCAGCGCGGAACATGGGCGCAAAACCGTTCAAGGTTCTTTTCACCGTCGTCTTCCCGACGCTGATCCCCACCATGTTCTCCCTGACAGTCATGACCTTCATCACCGGTCTGTGCGCCATGTCAGCACCCACGCTCCTGGGTTATGATTCCATCAACCCGGAGATCGTGCGTCTGGCCGGATCGTCCACCGCGGATGAAGCCTTCCCCCAGGCGAGAGCAGCGCTCCTGTCCATCATTCTGGCTATGTTTACGATCGTCCTTCTGACCATCCTCTCCTCCTACGAGCGGAAGGGCCATTACCTGTCCGTCTCCAAGACCAAGGCAAGGCTCCAGAAGCAGAAGATCACCAACCCCGTGGCCAACGTGCTGGCGCATATCTACGCGTACATCCTCTTTGTCATCTACATGACCCCCGTCGTCATGATCGTCCTCTTCTCGCTGCAGACCTACGGAGCCATCCGCATGAAGCGGCTGGACCTGTCCCAGTGGACCCTGATCAATTTCTTCGGGAAACAGGATTACGAGTACATGACCAACCGCGGAAAATACAAAATCCGCGAAGGATCCATCTCCGGTGTGTTCTCCAACGACGCGACCCTCGGTGGCATCAAGCTGAGTTTTATCCTGTCGATCATCGCCGCCGCTCTGGCCTGCGTGATCGTGGTCGTGGCCTGCAACTACATCTTCAACAAGAAGCACAAAAAGACCGGCATAATCCTGGAATACGCGCTGCTGTTCCCCTGGCTCCTGCCGACCATCCTGATCTGCTACTCCTACCGTACATACTTCAACAGCAACACGGTATGGTATGTGGGCAATACAAATCTCTACTACGCGAACCGGGTGCGGCTCCTGGTCATCATGGCGTACACGGTGACCAAGCTTCCCTTCTCGCTCCGAATGATC
>CADCOP010000147.1 GCA_902803065.1 uncultured Lachnospiraceae bacterium
CAGCATTTACACCATGGCGCCGTATGAGGCGCTGGAGAACCGGCTTTTTGCAAAAGAGTTCCTGCATGAAGGATCTGTTTATCATTATCAGTATTGTTCGGCTATTCCTGTTGGAACACTGCTTGCGCAGAGCTTTGATGTGGATCTGCTGCAGGAAGTCGGGGAGATGATCGGCAGAGAAATGCAGGAGTTCGGTGTCAAACTGTGGCTGGCACCGGGAATGAACATTCACCGGAATCCGCTGTGCGGAAGGAATTTCGAGTATTATTCCGAGGATCCGCTGGTGAGCGGCCTGATGGCGGCGGCGATCACCAAAGGCGTCCAAAGCGTTCCCGGATGCGGTACAACGATCAAGCATTTCGCCTGCAATAACCAGGAAGAGAACCGCAGGGGCGTCTCGAGCATCGTCTCCGAGCGCGCACTCAGGGAAATCTATTTGAGAGGTTTTGAGATCGCTGTGCGTTTAGCCCAGCCGCTTGCTATCATGACGTCCTATAACAAAGTTAATGGAGTTCATACTGCCAACAGCCATGACCTATGCACGGAAGCAGCTCGCAGAGAGTGGGGATTTTCCGGGATCATTATGACAGACTGGACGACCACGAACACAGACGGCGGCTCTTCCGCAGCCAAGTGCATCGCTGCCGGCAACGACCTGGTCATGCCCGGACGGATGTCCGATATCCAGGAGATCATTGATGCAGTCGGCAAGATCGGAGATCTTGCCTTAGACGAGGCGGACCTGGATGCCTGCGCCGGCAGGATCCTCAGCCTCATGATCTGAGACAGAGGGACGTTCCTTACTGTCCCAAAGTGGGACAGAGGGACGTTCCTTACTGTCCCAAAGTGAGGTAAAGGAACGTTCCTTACTGTCTCAAAGTGAGGTAAAGGAACGTTCCTTTTTGCTACTAAAGCGCGAAGAGGGACGTTCTATATTTTTTAAGATAGGGCATGGAGTCATTCCTTTATGCTCGCTTTATGTTTCAGTGTTTCCCTTTGCAGCTTCGATGAGACAGAAACCCAGGATATCTTTCCTGGAGTGTGTATCCGGACACCTTGCCTGGAGCGTGTATTCAGACACCTTTCCTGGAGTATGTATCCAGACACATGTCTCCTGCTCATGATACCAGAACCTACGCACGATGGATCACGCCTCTGCTGATGCCGGTTAAGCGTTCAATCTGCCGGATCGTCAATCCGTTGCGCTTCAAAACACGTAATGCTTTGTCGCGGTCAGCTCTGCACATTTGCTGCAATTCGGCTCCATTTTGGATGGAAAGGCTTTCTGTCAGCTTTTGTCTGGCCCATTCATCATTGTGCCTGGGATTTTCAATCTCAGGTTCTGCGTTTGCCTCCTGCTTGTCCATAAATGCATGAAAAGCTGGAACATCACCGATAAGGCGCTCCAGAAGAGAGGAGTCAACGAAGGACCCGGGATCCATGTAGGCGTGAAAACTGCTCCACTCGTAATGACTTGCAGGACAAATCCCTGCTTTGACAGGATTATTCAGGATATATCGAAAGACCACCAGCAGCTGTGTTTCTGTTTCGATATTCTGATTCATGAAACGATTTTGAAAGACATGGCCGGCTCTCTCATATTTATTATTAAAGTAGATAGCATAAGTTGTTCCAAGACGCCTCATCAGAGAGGGGGTATTTCCGTTTTTATCATAGACCAACAGGTGTATATGGTTCGCCATAAGGCAATAAGCCAGCACAGATATACACTCTTCTGTGCTTATTCGGGCTAATTGATGCAGAAAAAATTGATAATCATCGCTGTCTTCAAAAATGATCTGGTGCCCGATTCCTCTGCTGATCAGATGCATGTAGCCGCTATTGCTGAGCTTTCTTGCAGTTCTCACCCAGGTATTCTCCTATCATATCACGATTGTCAGTATCGAATTCTACTTTCTATAGTATAACATATCATATATAGATATTCCATATATAAAATGTGAATAATACTGATTTTTTATTTGCATGTTTCACAGAATAAGTCTGACTCATGCTATGAAAATGACACTTTGAGCATATAACGTAAAAAGAGACTGCCGCATGGAAAGATGCAGCAGCCTTTTTTATGTGGCTGTTTTCTTCAGGTTCATAAACAGGGCGTTGGTGGATATGGGTTTTGACAGTCAGGGGAAAGGTGCCCGTATATTTTTATGGGACACAGAGCGTTCTTTTGTGATGAAGGGACAGTCGGAACTGTTGTCCTCTCATGTCCAAATAAAAAACAGCACATTTCTCTTTGATGAGGACTGTCAGGACTGTCCCCTTCCTGTCTCACTTTGGGACAATAAGGAACGTCCCTCTGTCCCACTTTGGGACAGGAAGGAACGTCCCTCTGTCTCACTTTTTGACTTGGTCATATACTGTGACGATGCTTCTGTCCGGGGCGGCGGTGAGGCGGCTGACCACCAGGTTGACGATCAGACCGACAAGGAATGCGGGAAGCAGTTCGTAAATGCCCCAAATACCACCTACAGGCGCGATGAGGAATTTCCAAACGAAGATCAGGATGCCGCCGCAGACCATACCGGCGCAGGTGCCGGCCAGGTTGGAGCGCCGGTCAAAGAGGGCCAGGAGCATGGCAGGACCGAAGGTGGCGCCGAAGCCGGCCCATGCGAAGGAGACAACGCGGAATACGGAGCTGTTGGGGTTCCAGGCAAGGATCAGAGCTACCAGCGCGATACCCACGACGGTGCTTCGCGCCGCGATCATGTTGGTGCGCTCATCCATTTTGATCCCGAAGAAGTCCTGGAGCAGGTCCTGGGAGACACTGGAAGAGGCAGCGAGCAGTTGGGAGTCTGCTGTGGACATGGTCGCTGCAAGAATACCTGCAAGGATCACGCCTGCGATCAGAGCGAGGAACCAGCCATTCTGGCTCATCAGATCCGCCAGTTTGATGATGACGGTTTCGGAATCAGAACTGGTGGTAAGCGCAGGGATATTGCCTGCGACCGATACGCTGTATCCGATGACACCGATAAAGATCGCCACTGCCATGGAGATAACAACCCAGATAGATGCGATCCGGCGGGAGAGTTTCAGTTCTTCCTCTTTGCGAATTGCCATGAAGCGCAGCAGAATGTGCGGCATACCGAAGTATCCAAGCCCCCATGCCATGGTGGAGGCAACACTCAGAAGGCTGTAATTTCCTGCAGTCCCGTCGGCCGCATTATAGCCTTGCATGATATTCAGATAGCCCGGAAGCGCTTTCGCGTTCTCCGCAACAGCGCCCATTCCCCCGGCTTTAGAGATTCCGAAGAAGACGATGATGACCAGTGCAACGGTCATGAAGATACTTTGTACCAGGTCCGTTGTGGAAACAGCAAGAAAGCCGCCCATGACCGTATAGCTGATGATGATGACCGCACCAAAGATCATGGCGATGTGATATTCCACTCCGAAAAGGCTGTTGAACAGGGTGCCGACCGCTTTGAAGCCGGATGCAGTGTAGGGAATAAAGAAGATGATGATGATCAGGGCACTGATCAGGGACAGGGTGTGCTTTTTATCACCGTAACGGGCGGCAAAGAATTCCGGGATCGTAAACGCATTCAGCTTTGAGGAATATCTGCGCAGACGCTTTGCAACGATCAGCCAGTTCAGATAGGTTCCGACGGCAAGGCCCAGGGCAGTCCAGCTTACTTCTGCGATACCTGCAAGATAAGCAAGACCGGGAAGGCCCATGAGCAGCCAGCTGCTCATATCAGATGCTTCCGCGCTCATAGCTGCAACGATCGGGCCAAGAGACCGTCCGCCGATATAGAATTCCTCGGAAGTGGAAGTGCTCCTCTTGCTGAAGACGGCGCCGATGATCAGCATGCAGGACAGATACAGCAAGATGGTCACAACGATTACGATCTGTGATGAAGTCATGATAGTTCTCCTCCTTTACAGGCGTCCGGATCTTCCGATTCAGTCGGAGCCGGACAAAAACAAACAGCAGACGCATCGATGCAGCCGGATGCTTTTGCTGTTCTTGAAACAACTGTGTGATTATACCATATCAAAAACAAGAATAAAATACAGAACGCTGTATAGAATAATATCTATACATACAGATGGGATTATCAGGAGAAATGTGATAAATTTAAGGAATTATGAATGAACAAAAAGTAAGAATAATGAAAATAAGAATTGATGAATAAAGAGGAATATATAAGAATATTTAAGAGTATATAAGAGTATGTGAGAATATATAAGAATTATGACAAATAAAGAAGGACGCTCAGCTCCACCCTCTGTTTGGTGAAAAGAAAGCGTCCATCAATTATGACTGCATTGCTAAGGGATCTACAGAGGCCGGTCATTTTCCGGCGAGCCCCTGTATGAAAGCAGGCGTCATTTTTTCGGTCCAGGATACCAGCGAATAATCGCCGCCGCTCAGGCACCAGTCATACATCAAAGCCCGTTCCCATAGAGCATATGCACGGACAATCTCCCGCTCGGTCATATCGCTGCGCAGCTGTCCTGCCTGCTGGCCTTTGCGCACGATCCTCCGAAGCAGCTTGAAATAGTAGCGGCCGTTCTCCAGAAGCTGTTTTTCGCCTTGCGCAGTAAGCTGGGTGGAGAGCAGGCGGGTGAGCAGTTCCATGGAGATCTGGCTTTCGATCATAGCGAACAGTTCGTGGTTCAGCCAGATGAGGGCATCCACTGCAGAGGCATCCGGATCGATCTCTTTCTCCAGCTGCTCGTATTTATCGTCAAAAACATATGCCAGGGTCCCGATCAGAGCATCCTTGCCGGAAAAGTAATGATAGAAAGACCCCCTGGAAGTCTGGGACTCAAAGACGATATCCTCAATGGTCGTCTCATCGTACCCATTTTCATAGAACAGTTTCCAGGCAGCCGCTATGATCCTGCCTTGTGTGTTGCGATTGTTTTTCCTGGGCATTGTTTTGCTCCTTCAGGGCGGCGCAGCAGGCGATGTACCAGGGGATGTACAAGGGGATGTACCAGGGGAAAGCTTCCTGCTGACACGGACCAGTATTATTCAAAACGGGGCATAAGGGGATGTTTCCGTCTTCTCAAAATGGGATAGTAAGGAATCTACCCTAGTCCCAAAATGGGACAGGAAGGACTGTCCCCCTTGTCCCAAAGTGGGACAGAAAGGAACGTCCCTCTGTCTCATTATGCGGTTTCGATGCTGGCGGCTTTTTCGAGGCCGAGCTTTCTGACGGCTTCTTCACGCATCTTGTATTTCTGGATCTTGCCGGCGTCATTCATCGGGAAACC
>CADCOP010000148.1 GCA_902803065.1 uncultured Lachnospiraceae bacterium
ATCCGCGGGCAGGCTCTCCTGGATGACAACCGGGAGATCGCCAGGATGGTAGAAGCCCTGGCTGCTTTCTTCCGGTACAGCATCAGCCGCCACCAGAGCAATCTGGTCACGCTGCGCGATGAACTTGCGAATATCAATAACTATATGCTGATCCAGCGGTACCGCTTCAACAACCGGTTTTCGCTGGAGGTGATCATTGATGAGGAGGATGAGGCTGCGTACGATTACCTGATTCCGCGGCTGATCATCCAGCCCGTGATCGAGAACGCCATCTTTCACGGTTTTGAAGATGTTATGGAAAACGGCAGGATCACGATCGAGGTCATGCTGACAGAGACGACCATGATTCTCGTGATCTCGGATAACGGCAAGGGGATCGACGGGAAAACGCTCCAGAAACTCAATGACAAGATCCATTCTCCCGATATGAACCTGGATGAGGAGACGCCCGGAAACAGCAGGCACAGGAACACGGGAATAGCCCTTCCGAATATTCACAAGAGGATACAGCTGCTGTTCGGGCCTGAGTACGGAGTGAATGTTTACAGTACGCTCGGACAGGGTACGGATGTAGAGATCATCATGCCGGCTGATTTCAAGGTAGAGGACCTGAAAGAAACCGATACAGGGAGCGAGAACGAGTAAACAGGACAGGATCAATGGTGTCCGCGGAATGAGACCGGGATATCCTAGTATGAAACCGGGAGGACCGGAGAGAGAGCGACTGGACACATGAAAAAAGAACTGCTGAAGATCAGTGACCTGAGCTGCGAGGACAGCCAGGGCGTCCGGCTGGACCGGACGACCATGTACGGCTTTGCGGGCGAGAGAATCGGCCTGCTTGGCCTTTCGCGCTCCGGAAAGGATTTTCTGATGCAGATCCTGAAGGGAGCGACAGATCAGAATCTGGAGCTCCTTAATATTTATGTGGATAAAAAGAAGATCACGGACCCGGCAGTGCTCCGGAAACTTGGATACCGGATCCATTCCGATAATTACCGTATTCCCGACTGGACCGTGGCGGAATACATAGGCCTGATCGAAGGACGCTGGCTTCAGCTTGCCGCGCAGCGAAGGGAAGTGATCCGCAGCGCAAAGGAGGGCTTTGACCGGCTTGGACTGGCGATGGATGTGAACCGCCGGATGAGCGATCTGACGGAGATCGAGAAACGCATGGTGGATGTGGTCAGGGCCGGCTCCCGCGGCGTGAGGCTCCTCTTTGTCGAAGATGAGTTCGAAGGTATGCGCGGGGAAACGATAGAGACATTCGGAGATTTTCTGCAGAAGGCAGTGGAAGCGTACGGCTGCTGCGCCCTGATCAGCAGTCATTCCCTGATGGTCATGTCCGCGCTCTCGGACCGGTACGTGATCTTCCGGCACGGACACATCGTCAAAAAATGCCAGAAGGAGCAGATCCGGGACAATGAACATCTGGGGAGCTTCCTGCTCGGAAGTACGATGGGCTCGAGAAAGAAGAGCCTGGACCGCTACATCCAGGAGCAGATCCAGGTGTATGATGAAACATCCCCCGGCGTTTACAGGGCAAAGAACCTGCGCCTGAAGGGAGGCAGGAAGGCAGACCTCGTTTTCAGGAAAGGCATGATCACGGTGCTGCTGGCGCTCGACGACAGGGAGCGCGAGGACATCTTCATGAACATTTCCGGGAGGCATGTGGACCGGTGCGAGCCCTGGGTCGAGGACAGGCCTGTCCTGAATCCGGAGGACCCGCTGGAATACATCCGTCATAAGGTCGTATCGGTCAGGCATATGGGCAGCAGGGAAGAAATTTTTTCCCATATGACTGTGGGAGAGAACCTCCTCCTTCCCTCCCTGAGCAAGATATCCTCGTCAGAGTATGTGCTGTATGAGAAGAAGCTGATCGCCCTTGCCAACGGCAATCCGGAGATCCTGCAGCGGGACACGGGAGAGATCCTGGACCAGCTGGACATAGATGAACGAATTGCCGTGATACTGGAACGCTGGTATCTGTTCAATCCGAAGGTCCTCGTGCTCTATGAACCCTTCGCCCAGTGCGACATGTACGGCGTGTCCATCGTGCGCTCCTACATCCGCAAATTTGCCAACCGCGGCACCGCGGTGATCATCATAAAATCAAGAGAAGAGTATGTGGAGGACATCGCGGATGAGATGATATCCATGGAATGAGATAGGAAGACCTTAAGACTCTCTCACTTTTTCTAAATTTGCCCGCATTGGATCTGCCGGAGGCGGAAAGTATAATGATATAAGCAACAAAAACGTATCATTTATACTAAGGAGGGTAATAAAATGAGAAAAGGTTTCGCAGCAGTCATCGCTACCGCAGCAATGCTTGGCACAGTAGTGTGTGGTTCCATGGTTGCAAACGCAGCTGAGGATATGACATTCGTTATCGTTCCGAAGTGCGTACATGCATGGTTCGACGAAGTCAACAAGGGTGCTGTAGCAGAAGCAGAAGTCCTTTCTGAGCAGCTGGGCGTTGAAGTTAAGATCGACTATCGCGCACCGCAGACAGCAGACGTTGTTGAGCAGAACTCAACTCTGGAGCAGGCAGCAGCTACTCATCCGGATGGAATTGCTCTTGACCCGGTTGACTACGAAGGCAGCAAGGCTGTTATCGAAGAGATCCAGGCACAGGGTATTCCGGTAATCCTTTTCGACGCTCCGTCACCGGAAGGCAGCGGACTTACAAGCGTTGGAAATGACTTCGCAGAGCAGGCTTCCCTGGCAGCTGAAAAGCTGGTTGAGATCCTTGGCGAAGAAGGCGGAAAAGTAGCAGTTATGCAGGGCGCTCCGTCAGCTCCGAACCATGCTGAGAGATATGAAGCTCATCTTGCAGTTCTTGCAAAATATCCGCAGATCGAAGTTATCGAAGGCGGTATCGACAATGATAACATCGAGACAGCTCAGCAGCAGGCAGCAGCTGTTATGGCAGCTAACCCGGATCTGAAGGGCTTCCTGAACTGTGATGCATGCGGCAGCGGCGTTGCAGCAGCTATCGAAGAAGCAGGTAAGGCTGGCGAGGTTAAGTTCGTATCCATGGATAACCTCATCGAGATCCTGAACTATGTAAAGAGCGGTACGATCACAGCTACATCTTCCACAATTCCGCAGATGCAGGGTTCCATGTCCGTTCTTATGATGTGGCAGGCAAGCCTGGGCATCGAGATCCCGGCAAAGGTTGACACAGGTATCGCTTACATCGACGAGACCAACATCGACGAGTGGATCGCAATGGTATCCGAATAATCCTTTATTCCGGATGCGGTTTCATGAATTGAAAAGTAAGTAATCAGCGGGGCTTGTGACTGGATTGGACCCAAGTCACAGGCCCCTTTTTGATATCAGCCGAAACACCGGCACATCCGGTGAAAAATCGTGCATAAGGAGTGTGGCTATGAAGGTTTTAGAGGCGAGTGGAATTACTAAGGTATTCCCGGGCGTTACAGCTCTGGATTCCGTAGATGTATCCTTTGAGCCCGGACAGATCCATGCAATCATCGGTGAGAACGGAGCCGGAAAAAGTACA
>CADCOP010000149.1 GCA_902803065.1 uncultured Lachnospiraceae bacterium
CTCTGTTTCACTGTCTGTTTTTTTCTGGAGAAACCGTGCCTCCTGTTCCGCGGTCATGGTATTCTCGTCCGGATATGTAAGCAGATAATCTGTCTGTTCATGTGTAAGAATGAAATTGGCAAGCGACGCCTGTCCGTCACGTTCTTCCCCATTCCGGAGAACGCACTTCCTGCCATCCTTCAGCCTGATGATCTTATGATACTTCATGTCTTTTTTCTCACCTCAGGGGCTGGAATCGGAGTGTTCCTGCCCGATGCAGCAGTCATTCACCGCCTCGTATTTCATCCATCATTTCTTTGTAGACTTTCATGAACATCAGTGTATCTATGCTGTTTGCAACAGCATCAAATCCTTCCTTCATGTAGCCTTTAGCGTCTTCGACAGTCGTACTGAATATCATGCACAGCTTCCCGGCTTCTTTGCATGCATTCAGCACTCTCCTGACAGCCTGCTGAAATTCCGGTGCCTTGAACTGCCCGGGCATTCCCATACTGATCGAGAGGTCAAACGGTCCTATGAATATCCCATCAATCCCGTCAATGTTTACGATCTCCTCGATGTTTTCAAGCGCCTCCCGGGTCTCACACTGGGGGAGAAGAAGAGCTTTTTCATTGCTGTTGCTCATGTACTCTTCCAGCGTTCCTTTTGCCCAATCTTCATTTCCAAAACCGCTTCCGCGGGCTTTCAGGAATCCTCTGTTCCCGACAGGAGGGAATTTACACAGATCAACGGCTTTTCTGAACTCCTCTGTTTCCCTCAGACAGGGAATAATAATGCCTTCAGCTCCGTTGTCGAGAGCCCTCTGGATCTCTTTATGCGTTACTTCCGCAACTCTCACGATTGGAGACAAGCCTTTGCTGTCGGCTGCCCGGATCAGATCGCTGGCAGGCATAGTGTCATAGGGTCCATGCTCCGTATCTATCACAACAAAATCCATGCCCGTATAACCCAGTATTTCGACGATCGGGGGCGTTGATACACCCAGAAATGTTCCAACTGCACACCCTTTTTCGCTAATCGCGGTTCTCAGTTTATTAAGCATATGCTCCTCCTTCCAAATCATGATTTCTTCTTCGTTTTAGGGGCCGGGAGTTCCTCATACATCGCTTCAATTAATTTTTGCGGATTTCGTTGGTTTCACGAGAAACCGGTCGTCATAAATGCCGCCGATAATCTTCCCGCGATAATAAATAATATATTCTCCCATCATCGCGCGGTATGAGATCCCATCCAGCCCGGAAAGCTGGTCCAATATAAAGTCAAGATATTCCTTGCCTGATGCCATATTCGTTTCCCTCACTCATCCTTGACAAATACTTCTTTTTTTGATACTTTCAAAATAAGAAATGGGTTTTCACCGGGTAGGACTTAGGTCTGACAGGATTTGCCTGTTTCTTTTTTTATTTCCACAATATCATAGAGATATTTCTTTCCGCTTGAAGCATGTCTTATAAGCAGCCGTCCTCGAAAGATGTTATACCTTTCAATATTTCCATCATTCCCATATACTGGAAGCGCAAACCTTGTGTCATAACGGTACCATCCATACTTAGCATCTCTCCCATGTTTTGATTTATGATTTTCCTCAAAGATGCCATTAGTTGCCATCTCAATCATTTCCGGAATTACCTGAGCAGCATTTGCTTTTGCTTTAGCAGTCGCACCTTTCAATTTCTTGGTATAAACTGAACCAGCATATTCACTTGGGAGTTCTGAACCAATATAGATTATCTCATTGTCTTCTGCTATAGAAAATATATCTCCAACATATTGTTTTACATATTTTTCAACATCTTCCCATTGAATAGACCTTCTTCCCTTAAAAACTATATCGTTAATTACAACAATCTTATTACCTTCCGCATCTTGTATTACTGATACATTTCTTCCGGATCGTTTCTCAAACTTAATCTGATATGTGATCAACCTTGGAATATACTCCGGGGGAGTTCTCCTACCGGCTTCCCAATCTTCCAATGTACGAACAGGGATGCCCGTATATTCCGAAAACTCTTTACGTGACATCCCTGTACCTTCTCTTAATTCTCTTATAGTTATGGCTATATTCATGCCCAATTTACCTCGCATTGCGTGATGATTTCAGTTTATCACAATCCCGGCAAATTCGCAATGCGTGGTTCATCAATGGCCTGCTCCTTCACATTCTACAGCATAGCTGCCGCCGCGTATATTGCAGCGGCCGTTCTCAGCGCTCTGTCGTCTGTGTGGAATGTTGGCTTATGCAGCTCCTCGATCTCTTCTCCTTCGGTATGGCTTCCGATCCAGTAAAAGAAGGAAGGGACATACTTGCGGTACAGCGCGAAGTCTTCACTGGCCAGGGATGGCGGCGCATCAGTGATCCCGGGGCAAATGCCGGCTTGCACTTCTTTTGAGGCAATACTGGCTGCCGGCACCGCTGCTTCCGTTTCGCCGATCGCCGACACAGCTGCTGCAGCTGCATGAGCTGCCATTCCGCACATTTCCGGGGTATTGGTCACCGCGGGGATCCGTTCCTCCCACACGATTTCCTGGCGGCATTCATATGCTTCGGCGGTCTGCATGAGGATCGTCTCCACCCTCGTGATCGCTCTGTCCAGGGCTTCATCCGAGAGGGACCGTATGGTGCCCCGTATTTCCACCTCATCCGCCACCCGGTTAACAGGGCTTCCGCCACGGATCATGTTAATGGATAAGACCGTTGGCGTCAGCGGATTCATGTTGCGGCTGACCACCGTCTGGAGGGACTGAACTACGGCCGCTGCGCATACGATGGGATCCGTGTTGAGGTGCGGCATGGATCCGTGGCCTCCTGCGCCGAATACCTTTATCCTGAAGTTCCATTTTGCCGCCATCAGTGCTCCGCTGTGAATCACGATTTTTCCCGCCGGCACGGACGGCCAGTTGTGCATACCGAAGCAATAGTCCGGATGGATCACATCAAACAGTCCCGCATCGATCATCATGCGCGCGCCGGTCGTTCCCTCTTCCGCCGGCTGAAAGAGCAGGTCAACACACCCCTTCAGTTCTCCGGCCTCCACGGCGCGGCTGAGGATCATCGCGGCCCCGAGGAGAGCGGCCGTGTGAAAATCATGGCCGCACGCATGCATGACCCCTTCATTGACTGACTTCCAGGGGCTCTCGTACATCTCCTTCTGGGGAAGAGCATCAATATCCGCCCGGAGAAGTGTCTCCGGCCCCGGCTCCGTGCCGCGAATTCTGGCAATGACCCCGGTCTTTACCGGAAGGTCGATCAGCTCCGCTTTCGGCAGTTTCCGCAGAAACTCTTTGATCTTTTCTGTCGTCCGGTACTCTTCCCTGGATAATTCCGGGTGCATGTGCAGGTCGTGCTTCACATCAAGAATGATGCGGTATTCTTCATCTGTAAGAGCTGCGTTCATACGATCTTCTCCGATCTCCAATAAGTCATGGTGACGTTCTTCTTGACTCATTTCATGAGTCAGAAACAGCGTCACCACGACTCAAATACGCATTATCGCTTCTGTCAGCCTGGTATACCAGCGGTATGCCCTAGAGTATTTCATAAACCATCTGCATATCTCGGCCAGAAGGATTCCGGCAGCAACATCCGGCAGGACGTGCTGCCGGGTCGTCAGCGTAGAAAGGCAGACAGCAATGGCCATAAGCAGAGATCCGTACCTGAAATATACGGAGACCTCCCGGTTGTTTTTTAGGGAGATCCAGCAAAGCCA